>JARGOJ010000470.1 GCA_029210225.1 Planctomycetota bacterium | reverse complement strand
TCAAAGCCGAAGCCGCGGTCGCCAAAGCCAAGCGTCTTGAAAGCGCCGCGAGGGACGCCGTCAAAGCTGGCCGTGCGGAAGAAGCCGCCCGCCTCTCCGAGCAAGCAGTCAAGGCCGCCGAAGAAGCCAAGCGCAGCGTCGAAGCCCTGAGGCTCGCCGAAGCAAGCGCCAAATCCCTCGCTCGTGAAGCCAGCCTGCTCAACAACAACGCCGCTGCCCGAGCCTACGATGCCACGAAAGCGCGCCTCACCGGCCCAGCGTTTAACAACGCCAAAACCCTGAGGACCGTCTCATCGAAGATCGACGACACCGTCAGCGCAGACGTCGCAGCCCAGTTAAAGAAGATCGTCGACGGCCGCCTGACCGGCAACACCGGTCGCATGAACGGCGCTCAGTTCAACCAGCTCATGGACGACCTCGCCGCCTTCGCAGAGAAGAACGGCGTCACCATATCTCGAACAACCGAGACCGTTGGCGTCTTCCCCAAAGGCCTCTACGAAATTCAGTTGGCCGGCTTCGGCAAAATGAAGAACCTCACGGACACCGTCGGCTTCGCCAAGCGCCATGAACTCGCTCATATTGTTCACACGCTTCAGACCCGAGCGTCCATTGCTCAAAGCCTCAGCCCTAATGGTGCGCGCCTCACCGGGCAGGCTCTGAAAGAAGCTGAAGAATTCCTAAAGCTCGTTGAGGGAGGATCGAACTACCGTCAATTCGAGAAGGCCGTCACAGGGATCTCATCCGCCGTCCACACTGGCGACCGCGCCGCAGACATTGGCCTCTATGCCAAACGCGTGGATGCCTTGATTGACGGTACTAAAGATGGGCTTCATGTCGGAAAGATGCGCTTCGCCAACGGCAAGACCTTTGAAGAAGTGTACGCCTTCTTCCTCTCCAAAGCCCCCGCCGTTGTCGGAACAGGATTGAAAGACCTTGCCCTTCGCTTCCCGCCCATGCTCTTTGGCACTTTCTATGCCTCAAATATTGACGCCAGCTACTACTTTGACCCCCGAGACTTTGGCATTGACCCAGGTCCCTCAGGGAAAATTGGTTTCCGTGATTTCATCAATCGTTTGGTCGCCGAAGGCTATCATCCCGAGAGAACTCAATAGGTTCCATTGGGTCCTCTATGCGTGACAAACTAAAACGTGTCCTCGTTTTCTTTCTTTGGTTCTTCTTCTCTTACGGAGTGATTCTCACTCTCTCGCCCCTCGTCTATCGATTCGCCCCCGGCGGTGGGATCCCAGCCTTCTTCCTTTACACCCTCATCGGTCTTGGAATGAGCGCCTTTATCCCCTTTATGACCAGCAAGGTGAAGGACCTCGTCAAGCTCCGCAAAACAAGCAAGAGCGCCAAGCTCGAAGAACAACTCCAACAACGCCCTGCCTCCGGGCTCACGCCCATCGGCGAGCTCGCCGGCTATGAGGTCCTTGGCCTCCTCGAAAGAGGTCCTTGGTGGAGCAGCTTCGTCGTTCGTAAGCCCGGCTCCCTCACCTCATTCTCCCTCACCCTCCCGCGCTCCGAGAAGCGCGGAGACCAAGCTGTGTGGCGGCTGATAAAGCGCGAATCAGCGGTGCTCTCTAAGCTCAAAGACGCCCGAGGCACTCCGGATCTCACGAAGAAAGGTCAACTCGAAGACGGCTGCCCCTACTTCTTACTTCGCCCCAACGAATGCCGTCCCCTCCGAGAACTCTACCTCGACCTCGAAGCCCCACAAATCATCGCCGGCTTTCGCAGCCTCGCCAAGATCGTCTCGAAGGTTCATAGCTTTGGTCTCGTGCACCGCAACATCAACCTCGACAGCGTCGTCATGGACACTTTCGGGCGCATTCAACTGCGGGGTTTCGCCTACACCATCGAACGAGATGAACGGAGCGCGCTCTCCACCGATCAGTGCTCCCTCGAAACCCAAGCCCCTGAACAACTCGCCAAAGGCGCCCATGTCGATCAACGGGCCGATGTCTATGCCCTAGGCGCCCTCTTTTATCAGCTCCTCACCCGGGAATCGCCTCATGGGCAAAGCCCCGACAGAGACACGATTCAACGAGGCTTCCTCAACCAGGACTTCTGCGAACAGCTGCCAGTTCTTATCGAACGTCAACATATCTACCTCGCCCTCGATAGCGTCGCGCAGCTCGCCGACATTTGTCTACGCTGCCTCGCCCGTCAACCTATTGAACGCTATAACAGCGTTGATCATCTGCTTCGCGCCCTCAACTTCTTCAAAGGCGCCGCTGATATGCTCGACGCCTTCGTGGACAACACTGGCCTCGCTGGTTCCATGACCTCAGGAACCCACGCCGCCGCGCCCGTCCACAATCCTCGCCCGGCTCCAGTAGCTCCAGGCCCCACCGACTCCGACTCCAACGCCGCGGCTCCGTCCGTCACCCTCGCTCAACTTCTCGCCAGCCAGCAAGCCCCAAGGGCCCCCATTTCTGACGAATCTCAAACCATGGACCTGCGCCAAGTCATCGCCTCCCGCAAAGCCCCGCCTCCCGCCTCGACGCCCCCCGCCACCCTCTTTGGCGAGTCCTTTGAAACCGAGCCTCTGAAAGCTCCCCCAAGCCCCAAAGATCAAGAATCTATCGCCACCCTCTTTGGCGAATCTCTCGAAGAAGACCAAAATAAATAGTCGGACCTCAAACCCCCTATTCCTCTCCTTGCGACAACATCACGGACACGCCTCAATCATTTGAGAGCAAAGCTCCAGCTAATTCGCAAGACCCTTTCATCTCAAGGATCTTAGAATGACGTCCATAGCAACGCCTAGCATCGAACCCCGCTCACAAACTCAAACCTTATTCATCGCTCATCTCGTCCTCCTTTGCTTCCTCCTATCCTCCTGCCAATCCGCGCCAAAAACAGAAAGCAACAAAGGTTCCTCCAAAGCAACTGAGAGAATAGGGACAACCGAGACTTTAGAGATCGTTGTCGAGCCAGAGATATTTAAGTGGGGCAGCTCTCGCTCGATTCCAACACTCAACTTCAATGGTGAAAATAGACCCCCGAGCATATGTGCTACCATTCGCCCTGGAATGGAGATGCCATTGCCCCACATCAAACATGAGGAAGAAACGGTCACCGTTCTAGAAGGAGAAGGTCTCTGGAAAGTGAACGGTAAAGAGCTCAAAACCTCCGAAAACACTATCCTCACCGCTATCCCAAGCGATAAACACAGCATCAAGAACACCGGTCAAGTCCCGCTGAGCGTCATGATAAGCAGGCGTTTCGTCAAAACAGGATTGGTCACGACGAAAGCCAAATAACGGACGCTCCCCTCGATCCCTGGTCTCGTCGGGCTAGGGGACACGATGTTCCTAATGATTTCCAAGTCTTCCGAAGCTATGGCAACATAGGGGTGATCTCCCCATTTGACCACTTTGCAAAGGTCAGTCCCGCCTGACCCCGTTGCTTCGAGGATACCGCTATGTTTCTCAAACAATTCTATTTAGGTTGTCTCGCCCACGCGTCCTATCTCATCGGTGATGAGAGCAGCAAAGTCGGCATCGTCATCGATCCTCAACGAGACATTGACCAATATCTCGCGGAAGCTGAAAAGCAAGGCATCACTATTCAGCATGTCTTCCTCACACACTTTCACGCCGATTTTGTCGCTGGCCATCTCGAACTTCAAAAGGCCACGGGAGCCACGATTCACTTAGGAGACAAAGCAAGCGCCAGCTATCCCTTTGAGGCGATGGCCGACGGGTCAACGATGGAGTGGGGCCAGCTTCGCCTCAAGGTCTTGAGCACTCCTGGACACACTCCGGAGAGCGTCTGCCTTGTTCTCTTTGATCTTCAGAAGGATGCCGAGAACGCCCAAGCGGTGTTCACCGGCGATACTTTGTTCGTCGGTGATGTCGGCCGCCCCGACTTGATGGCCTCGGTTGGAATCACGGCTGAAGATCTCGCCGGCATGATGTACGACTCTCTGCATCAAAAGCTGATGCCCTTCCCTGACAGCACTCTGGTTTATCCAGCCCATGGAGCGGGGTCAATGTGTGGAAAGAACCTTGGTTCTGAGAAGTTCACAACAATAGGAGAGCAACGCGAGAAGAACTATGCCCTTCAAGAAATGAGCAAAGCCGAGTTTGTTGAAATGCTCACCGCCAACCTCGCGAAGGCACCGAAGTATTTTGCCTACGACACAACGCTGAACAAAAAAGCTCGCCCTACCTTAGATATAGCCCTTGAAAAGGCTCTCACGGCATTGACCGCAACCCAGGTGCTTCAATTGAAAGAGAAGGCTCAATGGCTCGATGTCCGGAGCGCTGATGACTTCGCTAAGAAGCACTTAAAGGGAAGCTTGAACATTGGCCTTGGTGGAAAGTTCGCGAGCTGGGCTGGATCGTTGCTCGACCCCACGATTCCCATTGTGATCCTCGCAGCGCCTGGCACAGAGACTGAGGCAGCGACGCGCCTTGGGCGCATTGGATTTGACAACGTCGCGGGATATTTAGACGGCGGACTCTCGGCTATCAGCGACGACTCTTTGTTCAATCACAGCGCACGGGTGAATGTTCAAGAATTAAAGAATCGCTTAAGAGAGCCAAAGGCAATGACGCTGCTCGATGTCCGCACTTGCAATGAGTTCAAGAGCAAGCGCATTCCGGGGGCGGTCCATATTCCGCTTAGCGAGCTGTCAGAGCGCGCCTGTGAATTGCCGAAAGCACAGCCTATTGTCATTCATTGCGCCGGGGGTTATCGCTCGTCGAGCGCGATGAGTTTGCTGCGGGCGCAAGGCTTTGGTGAGGTCACAGATTTAATTGGAGGAATCAATGCGTGGATTGATTCTAAAGAAGAAGTCATCTCTGCTTAAGTTTCAATTTTTGATCGATAGTATCGAGAATCAAAATGAAGAATAAAATGTCCTGGCCCAACTTCCATCATCTGCTCTATTTTTGGATGGTCGCTCAGCACGGGACAATCAGTCAGGCGGCCAAAGAACTGCTCTTGACGCCTCAGACCATTAGCTCTCAACTTCGAGACCTGGAAAAGTCCCTGGGGGAGGAGTTGTTTATTCGGGCTGGTCAACGCTTGAGCCTGACTGAACGAGGAGAGTTGGTCTATACCTACGCCGACGAGATTTTCGGACTCGGTCGTGAGCTTATGGAAACGCTCAGAGCCGGACATACGCGCCAACTAAACTTGCGCGTCGGCATTTCCATTGCGGTCCCAAAGGCCATCACTCACCATCTTCTGGAGCCCGCCTTTGAGCTTGAGCGCTCCGTTCGCCTTGTTTGCCATGAGGCTGAGAATCAAACCTTGTTTTCAGAGTTAATTTTACACAGCGTCGATGTCTTGCTCACCGACACTCCCGTGCCAAATACAATTAAGGCCCAAGCGTTCAATCATTTACTTGGAGAGTGTGGAGTTTCATTCCTTTGCACGGAATCTCTGGCGAAGAAATATAGGAAGGGCTTTCCCGAGTCTCTCAATCATGCGCCATTTCTTCTCCCCATTGAAGGAACAACTCTGCGAGCCTCCCTTGACCGTTGGCTAAGAAATCTCAATATTCAACCTGAGGTGGTCGGAGAATTTGATGACTCGGGGATTATGAAGGCCTTTGGAAAGGGAGGCCGGGGAATCTTTGTGGTCCCGCAAGTGATCGAAGCCGAGGTTTGTCGTCAGTTCAATGTTCGGGCCCTTGGTCGGGTTGATGAGATCATTATGCGTTACTACGCCATTTCCGTTGAGAGAAAGGTTCGTCACCCTGCGGTGATTGCAATCTGTGAACAAGCTCGAACGGGTCTATTTGCTGAGACTTAAGACTGTGAGTCAATCATGATAGCTCGGCAGTTAAAGACCATTACCACTCAGGTTCTTCTTCGAGGCTTTCTTCACTGTCCAAAGCTTCGAGGTATTTGGGATCGAAGAACTTCCCGAGTAGCATACGGATCGGCACCATAAGAAAGAGCAACACTGGAAACAAGAGGGCAACCATAGGCGGCCCCGATTTGATGACCCACAAGCACACAAAACACACAAGTTGGATCGCTGTAAAGATGTGAACGCTGAGCATTGGCACATTGCGGAGATAGTGAGTTCTGGGATATCGCTTTGGATCTCGAATCCACAAAGTGAGACGATCGAAGAATTGAACTCCACCGAGCAACACAATCCCCATGTATAAGAAGAGACCGTATAGGCACGCTTGAGGGACCAAGGCCAAAAAAGGTGCCAGGGCGATTGAGCATCCGATGAGCAAGTGGACAAAGAAGCCAGAGAGGCGGTTTTCAATAACTCGGTCCATGACCTCCGTCGTTTTACCCACTTCTGCTTCAGTGTGAGTTGTTGAAAGTATATTGAGATGATTGAGCGATCGAATCGTGGCGGCCACCAACCAGGGCAGGCGAAACACCGAGCAGATCATGACAAGCACACCGATGATAGCCAGGTCAAGATGATAGCCAGGACCTTTGCGTAGGTTATGTTGAGGAGCGTTGACCACCCTCGCTGTGATTTGTTGGTCGAGAAAGATAAGACAGGTTGCAAAAATCGCGGGCACTACGGCTAATGCAATGCCCCAGACCGGCAGTTCAAAAATATTGACCAGATAGTCAGCCGGGTTGAAAGACACTTTTGTTGGAATTTCAATATGGGCTAGGCTCGTCGTATCGCGCATGAAATAAGCAATGCCTGACATTGTTGCAATCGCGATGACGGCGCCAAAATCGGCCAAGAAATCGCGAGCCCAGGCTCGCAGGAAGCCTCCCTTGCGAATGGTTCGCATCCCAACCACAATCGCAAAGGTCCCAAGCGCGAGAACCAATGCTGATAGCGCTGTGGAGTATGAAATGAGAGCATCGGTCTCAAACTCTTTGACCAACAACTCAAGCGCTGAATATATGTATATACCGGCAATCAGCACGACGAATATCTCATTCGTGAAGCGTGTCAGATGTTTAATGATGACGCTTGAGTCGGTCACCGCTAAAACTATAGTAAAGAGGCCAGCCCAAATCCCAACCCAGCCATAAAAGGGTAGAAATTCAATGTCCATGGCATCACAAAATTGATAGAGAACGAC
>JARGOJ010000469.1 GCA_029210225.1 Planctomycetota bacterium | reverse complement strand
TCATGATCGTTGGCTTTCTCCATGTCAGCGCCATGCTCAAGCAATCCCTCGACAAAGAGCGCTTCAAAGTTTGGGTCGATGGGAAAGCCCAGTGCCCCGAGTTATTACTCACTCAGTTATCGAGTTCAGACACGAAGTTTGACATTGCGGACTATCCGAAGTCTGTCCCCGATTTAGAGGCGGCGTTCAAAGAGGAACAAGTCGATGCTGTCTTAAGAATACCGGCGGATTTCCAAGCTCAAATTGACGCGGGGAAGCAAGGTCAATTGTTTATTGTTTACAACAAGGGCAAAGACAAGTCGGTGCTGGCTTACGAAGACCTCCGTAAGAGCGTCAATGGATACGCCAGCGAAGTCCGCTCCAAGCGCCTCGAAGGCAAGAACATGGCGCGGGAGTTCTTCGAGCCGGTCAAAATCGTCGAGAAGAACCTCGGGCAACAGAACGTGCAATTATTGAGGTCGCTCTCAATGATGCTCATTATCATGGCTCTAACCGGAGCCTTCTATCCAGCCTTGGATTTAGGCGCGGGGGAGAAAGAACGGGGTACCCTTGAGACCCTCCTACTCACCCCGGCGGCGCGCTCAGAGATCGCCTGGGGGAAATACCTGGCGGTCACGGCCTTGGCTGTTGGCGCGGGGCTCCTAAATGTGGCGAGCATGGCCCTGACTTTCCTCAACCTTGAGTCCCTGGTCCCTGCGAACATACCTCAAGCGACAGATATCTCCATCAACGCCCAGACTATCTTCAGCATGGGCATTGTTTTGGTGCCCTTGGTCAGCCTCTTTTCGGCCCTAGCTCTCGCGGTCTCGACCTATGCCGCCTCTTACAAAGAAGGCCAGAACTACCTCTCCCCGCTTATGATGATCGTCATTTTTCCGGCGATGGCGGCGGCGCTCCCTGGGGTGACCCTTTCCCCGGGAATGTGCCTCGTGCCGGTTATGGGGGCCTCCATACTCTTTAGAGATTTGCTCTCCGAGTCGGCTTTTGCCTACCAAGTGATCCTCGTGGCGATGTCCAACTTCTTTTATGCCTACCTCGCGATTCGCTGGGTGGCGACGCTCTATGAGCGCGAAGATGTGCTCATGAGGCCTGCGGCGGCCGGGGGCGGAAACTTCCTTCCCGGGCTTCAGAAGCTCAAAGAGATCTTCGGCAAAGCGGAGAAGAAGCCCGGCGTTTTGGACTGGAGCGACTTGCCTCCGCACCTGCAACCTGGGCCTCCCGAGCCGACCTTGACCCAGAGCTTTGTCGCCTTTGCATTGGCCATATCGGTGGTTTGGTTTGTCGGGCTCCGGGTCCAAACGGCGAATCCCCTTTGGGGGCAGGCGATTTCGGCTTTGTCCGTCTTATTTATCGCCGGTTTAGGCTTCGCGTGGCTCTCGGGGAGGGCGATTGTCCCGACCTTTGCGATTCACAAGCCTCTGCCGAAGGTTTTGGCGGCCTCGTTCTTCTTGGGAGTGGGGGTTTACTGCCTAAATATTGAGGTGATGCATTATCAGCGGGCTTGGTTCTCTGGTTTTACCTTGCCTAAGCTCAGCGCCGATCAGATGAAAAAGGCCATGGAGCTGCAAGAGCTCTTCAAAGATCTCGGGCCGGGACCCTTGGTCATCATCCTCGGCATCATCCCGGCCCTTTGTTACGAGCCATTCTTCCGAGGCTTTATCTTCAAAGGTCTCAAGCGCGATTTAGGGGTCGGCTCCGCCTTGATATCGACGGCGGTGCTGGGCGCCCTGTTAAACTTCCAACCAAGCCTCTTTTTGCCAACCGTCATCTTGGGCGTTGTTTCGACCCTCCTGGTTATCGCTGGACGCTCGATCGTGCCTGCGATTGTGCTTCATGCGACCGCTATGGGAATACAAGCCTATTATTCGGTGCCCGACGTGGATCAGAAGGACCTCATGAGCCGACTTTTTAAGCTCGACCCGAAGGAAACCGTCTTTTTGATCTCTGAAAAGACCTTTATTCAGACCTTTATAGAGAAAAAACCCGATGAATCTTGGACCTCTCCCATCGTGAATCTCTCCTCAACAGGTTGGGTTTGTGGGTTATTAGGCCTCGCTATCGGTGTGATCTTGCTTATCTGGCAAGTCCGCGGAAACGCGGGGTCGTCGTCGCCAGGGAAATCGGTAGAATAGCGCGCTGTTCGTGGGAAGTACGCGTTCGCAGGGAGTAGATCCGCGTGGCTAAAGTCAGTGTTATTCTTGTCGCATCAGGTGCTCTTACAACGATTGAGCGGACCTTAGAGTCCCTCATTCTGCAAAAAGACGTCGACTTAGATCTCATCTATATCGACAACAGCCAAGCACCAGAGATGAACGATCGCCTTGAGGAGCAGCTGCAATCGCTCGAAGCGCGACGACTCAGCCTCCCAGGAGTGGGACGGGCTGAGGTCTGGAACCAGGCGATGGCTATGGTTGAGGGCGATTACCTCACCTTCCTCGACGCCGGCCACCTGCTCGCCGAAGAGAGCCTAAAAGCGCTCATGGCGCCTCTCGATCAAGATATTAACCTCGGCGGAAGTTTTGGCCAGGCCGCCATTATTGATGGCGAAGCCAACGTTCGAAGCCACCCCGAGAATGGCCGCACAGGGCGCATTTTCAACCGCCTCATCGATAAGAAGCATTACTTTGCAGCTTACCCCTGCGTCATGTTTCGCAAGAGCGTGATGGAGGTCGGCTTTAATGAGGTTTATCGCACTCCTAAGGCTGTATTCCTTGAGTTTGCTCTGACCTTGACCAACTTCCACCCCTTCTTCTTTGTCGACGAGACCATCGTCACCGCCCCGAGCGAAAAAGAAGACTGCCTCATCCTCGAAGAGCTTGTCAAAGTCTTTGTCACAGTCCTCTATAGCTTTGAAGACTTGTCAGAGCGCTCGGAGCAAAAGGTTCGCAAGCGCCTCGCTCGCCAGCTTGTCGCCCTCGGGAAGTATCACTACCGCCGGGAAGACTATGATAAAGCCGGTCGCTTTATCTCCCAAGCTGTTCAGATTGCCCCCACTTACTTCAAGGGCCGCCGCTATCAGTTCCTCAACTTCGTGAAAGACCTGATGAGCCGAAGCGAACAAGCTAGTTAATTTTTGAAAGCTCCCCTATCCTCCCTGGTCCCTCAAGCTCTTCTGCTCTCTTTCAGAACTCTTTTGGAGGATATCTTATGGTTTCTCGGGAAATGACCTCGGAGCGGCTCTTCTTCCGTCCCCTTCGCATCTCTGATGCCCCCGCCGTATTCGACAGCTACGCCTCCGATCCAGAAGTCGTCCGCTACCTCACTTGGCGGCCTTACACAAGCCTCGAAGGCGTCGAAGCTTTTCTTGAAGAAGCCGAGCTATTCTGGGCGCAAAAAACCCGCTTCCCCTGGCTTCTCCTCCATCTCAAAACCGGCGACTTGATCGGCACGATTGAGATGCGACCGGGAGGCCAAACAACCGAGCTTGGCTTTCTCATAGCCCGCCCTCACTGGGGCCAGGGATACGGCACAGAGGCTGTTAAAACGGTCTTAGAGGAGTGCTTCTCCGACGACAAAGTGCAACGAGTGCAAGCCCTCTGCGACATTGAAAACATTGGATCTGCGAAGGTCTTAGCGAAAGCCGGCATGGTCCACGAAGGCACCTTGAGAAGCGTCGGCGTTCATCCCAATCGAAGCCCTGAGCCCAGAGATGCTCATATCTACTCCATGATCCGACGGGATCTCACCGAGAGAGATTCATCTGGAAAATCAGCCGAAGATTTTCAGCCGAAGCTACGCTTCACAGATAAAGTCGCCGACTACGTCCGCTATCGCCCAAGCTACCCTGGGGAATTGCTCACTTTTCTCAAGGAGCAATGTGAGCTTCGTCAAGGCGCGACGATCGCTGATGTGGGGGCCGGGACGGGCATCCTCACTCGCTTACTTTTAGACCAAGGCTTTCAGGTTCACGCCGTCGAACCCAACGATGCCATGCGCGACGCCATGGACGACTCGATCGACGCTGGGGGCGCGTTTCAGAGCCTGGGAGGGAGCGCTGAGAATACAAGCTTAGCTGCCGAATCAGTCGATGCCATCACTGTCGCTCAAGCCTTTCATTGGTTTGATCCAGAGAAGACACGGCTTGAGTTCAAGCGCATATTACGGCCTGGCTCCCCTGTCTTCTTAGTGTGGAATTCCAGGCAGACTGACGACCCATTCAACCTTGCTTATGAAGAGCTTGTTTCCAGATTTGGCACGGATTACCGGGTCACGCGGATGTTCAACTTCACCGACGATGAGACCCTCGTTCAATTTTATGGCTGCGCTCCACAGAAGAAGAGCTTTAAAAACACTCAGGTCCTCGACTTGGATGGTCTCTTCGGCCGGCTTCGCTCTTGCTCTTATATCCCAGGCCCGGACTCCCCAGAGTTTCCAGCCTTGGAGAAATCAGCCCGGCAATTGTTCGAACGCTTTGAAGAGGATGGCAAGGTCACCCTGACCTACAACGCCGAGCTTTTCTGGGCTGTCATGCAGTAGTTGAGACTCCGAATACTCTGTCAGAGGCTTCAATTACAATAAAGGTCTATCACAAAAGTTCAGCTCTGAGAGACTATTCATGAAGACCCGAGAGATTAGCAAAGAGCAGGCCCGGCGCTATCTTGTCGGGCACTTCGGCCTCGGTCAATTCATGAAAGAAAAAGCTCCTCTCGCTTGTCGAATTCTCCTCAAGAAGCTCCGTTGCATTCAATTAGATCCCCTTGATGTCGTTGGCAGCAACGCCGATTTAGTCGCGATGGCGCGTATCCAAGAATTGAAGAGAGGCGCTATTTATCAGCACTTGCTGCCCACACATAGCTTCGAGCACTTCGCCAAAGAGCGCTGCTTGCTGCCGGCTTATGCGTTCCCTTACTACAGAGATTACATTGGACAACAGGTTCCCTGGTGGCGTCAATCTCAACGCATGAAGAAGCTCTCTGAGCCCCTAGTCGACGCGGTTCTTAAAGAAGTGATTGAGCACGGTCCTATCCTGGGCTCCAAGCTCTCCGACCGAGGTCGAGTCAAAGCGATCAACTACAGTGGTTGGAAAGGGACTTCCAAGGCGAGCAGACTCGCCCTTGAGCTACTCTGGGCCCGTTGCAAGATCGTGGTTTCTGGGCGCCGCTCTGGAGGCAAGGTCTACTCAAGTCCAGAGGCGTCTTTGGGAGATTGGTCAGGCAAAGCGCGAGAATTAGAGATTGGTCGCTGGGCCTTACTTGAGCGAGTCGAAGCGGCGGGCTTGTTGACTGTGGCCAATGGCCCCCAGTGGGGGATGCTCTCAGAAGCTCGCCGGGATAAGCTCCCGGAGAAGTTGGTTGGGGAAGGCATCGTTGAAGCGGTGACCATTGACGGATCGCGCCGTGTCTACCTGGCCCCAAAGGGGTTCTTAAAGCGGCGTTTTGGAGCCCTCGACGATCATATGCGCATTCTCGGTCCCTTGGAGCCGCTGATTTGGGATCGTAAACTGATTCACCATGTCTTTGATTTTGAATACATTTGGGAGGTTTACAAGCCGGAGAAGAAGCGCCGTTGGGGTTGGTATGTTTGCCCCTTGCTCCACAGAGGCCAGCTTGTCGGGCGCTTTGAAGGTCGGATGGAGGATGGTCAACTAAAGGTGCTCAATCTTTGGCCCGAAGCTAACAAGAACTTTGATGAGGCCGCGTGGAATCGCGCCAGAGCCCGTCATGAAAAGCTCTGCGCACGCAATGAGCCCGCGATCTGATTAGCGCTAATGAGCAGTCAGAGACCATGGATTTAAGGATGACAGAGCACTAGGAATGGCCGTTCTTCTCAAGCGTCTCTCGAAGCTTGGCGATGAGCTTATCTCGGTCGTAGGGTTTCTTCAGGAAGCCTGCGAGCTTCTTACCCACGAAGCGATTGATAATCTCTTGTTCGTTGTAACCGCTGGAGAGAATGACAGGGATGTCCGTGGAGATCAGCCGCATCTCTCGAAACGCTTCCTCGCCGTCCATTCGTGGCATTGTCAGGTCGAGAATGACGCAGATCAGGTTTTCGTGATGCTCCCGATAGAGATCGACAGCCTCTCGACCATCAGGCGCTGAAAGAACAGTAAAGCCAAGCTCCGATAGAATGATTTCGCCCACGGTGCAAATGGTTTCGTCGTCGTCGACGAGGAGTACGGTTCCCGAGCCGGTCCAAGAGTCTTGAGACTCGGATTTCTTGGGCCTAGAAATCGCGCCATGGTCTGCGGCGGGGAACAAGACTTTAAAAGTCGTCCCGCGCTTCGGTTCACTGTAGACCTTGAGCGCGCCTTTATGACCCCGGGCAATCCCCAGAACTGCTGCTAGGCCAAGCCCTCGCCCGGTAAACTTCGTTGTATAGAACGGGTCAAAGATCTTCGAGAGCGATTCAGAGTCCATGCCGCAGCCGGTATCTGAGATCTCAAAGTAGACGTACGGGCCCTCGGGTAAGTTTTGAATGAGGAAAGTCGAGTCTAAGTACGACTGGTCACAGTGCAAAGCACCGGTCGTAATTGAAATGACACCGCTCTGTTCGCCAATAGCCTCGGAAGCATTGATAATGAGGTTCATAATGACTTGGCGAATTTGACTGGCGTCTGCTTTCACCAAGGGTAGATTCTCGCCAAACTCATACCTTAAGACGGCCTTTTTTGAGATTGAAATTTCAATGAGGTGAGACATTTCCTCAATCAATTCATTGATGCTGACACTCTCGACAGAAAAGCGCCCTTTCCCAGAGTATGCAAGCATTTGCTGACAGAGGTCGGCGGCCAATTGAGCTGATTTTTTAATTTCATCAATATAGGGGCGAGCCGGGGACATCGCGGACAATTTGAGCAACGCCAAGTCGGCGTAACCAAAACTACTCTGGAGGATGTTATTGAAATCGTGGGCGATCCCTCCGGCCAATAAGCCGAGGCTCTCTAACTTCTGAGTTTGAAGAATCTGCACCTCCAGCTTTTTCTTCTCTTCGTGAGCTTTCTTTATCCCAGAAACATCGTGCATTGAGCCGTAGAGCTTCTTCAATTTTCCGTTTTGAACAAAGAGGCTCACAATGTCTTTGAGCCAGATAT
>JARGOJ010000468.1 GCA_029210225.1 Planctomycetota bacterium | reverse complement strand
TGCCGACGATTTTTCCGGGGACGTTGTCGGGGTGGATGTTTTGGCCCGGAGCGAGAGAGAGGCCACCGCCCATGGTTGCGCCGCCCATTGTTTCGCCGCCCATGGTTTGGTCACCCATGGCAGGAGCGGGGCTTGAGGCTACAGTGAAGGGTTCTGGCTCGGGTTTTTTGGGGGGGGGTGCTGGTGTTGGGGCCAGCTCTTGGGCGACGCCACCCATTGTTTCATCAAGGCCAAAGCTATCGTCACCGGCAAAATCGAACTCCAAAGGGCTTCCCTGAGGAGCGGCTGTGGAGCCGAGCATCGTGGCTTCGTCAACCATCGGAGTATCTTCAGCGAGTTGTTCTGCTGTGACTTCGGGGACAGCTCCTGGGGAGGTCATGCCCGATTGAAGATCACCCAGTTGTTCGAGGGAGATCATCCCGGCTTCAAGCAAGAAGCTTCCAAAGTTGACTCCCGTTCCTTTGGCTTTATAGTCGTCGAATGCATGGCCAGCTTCACTTTCAGAGAGATAGCCTAACTCAATGGCTTTTTCTCGGAGAAGCACCTGCTCGGGGTCTGAAGCCGGGTTGACGAAAATTTCGGTGTGATCGTCGTTGTTCATAGTCTCGTATCTCTACTCTTTTTTGCCCACTAGATTACGAACGTTGGCCTTCGTCCATTCGCCGACCTGCTTCGAAGAGAAGGTTGGTGATGGAACCCTGAACATTTTGCCCATCATGAGTGATAGTGCTTGAGAAATTGAATTGTCCGCTTGTCCAGGAAAGCATGGTCAAGAGCGCTTCATTTCCTTCAACATCACCCGTTTTGGCCCAAATAGGGCGCCCGGATCGAACGACGAGAATGGAATCTTCATCATCGCCAAAGACTTCGAGGGTGCCCGTTTTCTGATTGAACTCTAAAGTTTGTAAAACCTCAAACGCGCTCATTTGCGCGAAGGATCCCGCGAGGGTATCGCTGAGCATAGGGGCCGTAAGGGCCCCGTCGTCGATACCACTGCCTTCGAGATCTGTGGTGGGTGAGATGGCTCTATAGGTGCAAAGAAAAGGACCAATCTCAAGCTCGTCTTGGTCTTGCAGTTGGACATCGCCCTTAATGCGTTTTCCGTTTACTTTGGTCCCGTTTTGGGATCCGCAATCTCGGATCCAAGGGGCCTTGTCTTGCCAGAAAATCTCGGTGTGTTTTCTGGATACCCGCTGGGAAGGGATCGTCAGTTCAGCCTCGTTACTTCGTCCCATCAGGAAACTCTGACCCGGTGTGAGCGCAATGGGCTCTCCTCCGACTCTGGTTAGGCTGTGGGAGTTTTCCTGATCGGCTTTCTTACGACGAATTTTATCGAAAAACAAAACGAATCCTCGGCTAATTCGTTAACGAATCTATATGTCTAACATTGTAAGAAATCTGAAGGATAACACATGTCCAACTGAGATTTCTCACTCATATTAACAAGCCGAGGATCAAATTGTCATCTGAGTGTTTTGTAGGGAATTTATTTGTGAAATTTTCCCCGTATCATCCCCAAAAAACCACCGGTAACAATGCCGGCAATAACACCCAGTGTTCCACCAATCATGGCTCCATGTGCCATGTCGCTGTCTAAAACTAAACCACCTATCGCCCCGAACATGGAAAGCGTCAAAACGCACAATAACGACAGGCGGATCTGAGAGTTGCGAATTCTGACTTCGCGCTCGTTTAAGGCCTGATCTCTATGCATAGTCGACTCCTAGCCCCGTTTCCCGTAAAAAACAGGACAACGTCCATTCAAAAATTTCACTGGAACTGGAGTCTTTAGACGGCCCAACAGGCCACATCAGATTTAAGAAATCCACCTGGCGCTAATTGCCTGGTACAACTGCTTCCCCGGGAGTCGTGGTCGCAGCAAGGAGAGAAGACACAGCCCAAGGCCGCGTCGTTGTTAGGCTCGGGGGCTTTTGACCAAGGATTCAAAAGTTGCAAAGAAAATGGATGTCGCAACGGATCTCCTTGAGCCCCAATAACTTCAACGATCTCCCCGCCATACATGACAAAAATTCGATCAGCCAGCGCTTTCGCCATGGCTAAATCGTGGGTGATCAAAAACAGCGATAGAGAAAGCTGCCGCTTTGACTTCAGAAGAACCTTTAAGCATTGTCCCTGCACGACCGGGTCCAGCCCGCTCAACGGTTCATCGAGAAAGAGAAGCCCGGGCTGGCGCTTTTGCCCCGTTTTTAATTCTGTGCCCCAACCCACCGCCGCCAATGCACGGGCCAGTGACGCACGCTTTCGTTCACCCCCAGACAAACTTTGTGGTCGCCGTAAGATTAGCTCTCCTTCAAGCCAAAGCTCGGCGAGCAGAGTGGTGCCTAGTCCGAGGGCTTCGCCCTGGCTGAGACCCGCGTAATTCATTGTGTAGGCTTCCGCCACGCTCTCTAGGACCGACCAACTTGGGTTCAGCGCTTGATCGGCCTCCTGGAAGACAAGCTGAAAACGGTTCGCCTTTTCACGGCGATCCATAGTCCCTAAAATGGGCCAGGCTTGACCGGCAGAGTCCTGTATATGACCTTCATCAGGGATGGTCAAGCCCGACAACATATTGACGAGGCTTGTCTTACCTCCCCCGCTCTCTCCGACCAATGCGACTGTTTCCCCAGTGTACAGTTCCAGGGACGCTCGGCTGACGGCCTCGATCACTTCCTTTCGGAAAAAGCCCCGACGAAGGGCGAATCGCTTCGCTAAACCCTCCGCTTTCAAAATAAGGGTTGGGCTTTCTTTCTCGCCGGTCTCCAAGGCTTCCGCAACTCCATCTTCCACCTTTTGAAGATCGGAGCGAGCGCAGAAGAGACCATGTCCGTCTTTGCTGGCTATCTCTGGAAGCCAAGTTTCGCAAGCGTCTTGAGCCGCCCAACAGCTCGCTCGTAGGGGGCAGCCCGACTCGGTCCGCCGTGACAACGTCATCGCCTCCTTTTCAGGACTCCAAGCGATCCCGTCCTCGCGGAGCTTCTTGTATGCAGCGCGAAATGACAAAAAGAACGGATGATGGGAACGGCTCTCATCGAAGAGATGCTCCGTCGAGCCCTGCTCCACCGCATAGCCTTGTTGAAGCATGACGACACTGTTTGCAAGACGACGGACTAACTCCGGATCATGGCTTACAAGAACCAGGGAAGACCCTGCCGCCATAAGCTTCCCAAGCAAATCAAAGACGATTCCCCGACCTCTCGGATCAATTCGGGCCAGGGGCTCGTCCGCAAGCACCACTTTTGACCTCAACGCGAGCGCCATAGCAATTTGCACTCGCTGACACATCCCAACACTTAAGGCATCTGGGCGAGCTGTTAAGAACTCTCTATCAATGTCGACCTGGGCCAACAAGGCCTCTGGGTCGTCATCACACCCGGCCAAATTTGACGCCTCGATGAGTTGCTGCTTAAGAGTCTGGTAGGGATTGAGCGCAGCTCGGGGCTCCTGAAAGACCGTAAACAGACCCTGGCCTCGACGCTCGAAAAGCTGCCGCTGAAAGCCGAGCAACCAAGCTCGATGGGCCGCTGTTCCAGGCACGGCGCGAAAGTCACCAGGAACCAACAAATCGGCTCCCGCGATGCGACAAGCGCCAGCGACGAGCGCTTCGGGCTGATTGTTGAGGCCAGTCAGAGTGTGAAGGAGTGTGGTCTTTCCAGCCCCAGAGCGTCCGATGACAGCGACACATTCACCGGCTTTCACTTCGAGAGATAGTGACGAGAGGGAATCTGAGTCCCGACCTCTATATCTCACGGTCCAGTCAGAAATGGAGAGCGCGCTCTCATTGAGCTTCTGATTCATCCGTTCGCCTCATCATGGCTAAAGGCGGCCGTCAGTCCATCGCCCAGGTATGTCCAAGCAAGGATCATTGTCGTGGCAGCGAGCATAGGGGCGTAGACACTCCATTCATTGAAGGACAAACCAATTCCGTGACGAGTGTTCCACCCTTGCACCCCGTCGTAGACCAACGCTCCCCAGGCGCATAGCTCTCTTTGAGCCACTTGCAGATATCCACAGGTCGCGTCCAGTAAAACCACTCCTCCAAATACATAGGCCGCGCAGCTCAAGACCACGCCGCGCAGATTACTCCAAACCACATGCAAAAAGAGCGCTCGGGCCGGTGTTGCACCAGCGACCTGTTCGGCTTCGACAAAACGGGTTCGAATTAATTGATCGATTCTGGCGCGCACTCTGGCGTAGACAAAAGGCGCGAAGACAAGGCCAATCATTGGATAGGCAACCTCCACGTACCGGTCTACACCAAGCGCCGCAACGGTCAATAGCACGACGACGAGCTTAGGGAGAGCATCTAAACCCTCCATAATGAGCTCGAAGACGGTCGCGGTCGATTTGAAGGCCGACAGGGTCCCCATAATCAATCCCAGGAAAGTGGGAATAAAGACTGCTAAGGCCCAGTAAGGAAAAGCGTTGCGGGCTCCTAGTAAAATCAGCGCGAGGACATCTTCCTCGTAGCCATCCGTGCCGAGCCAGTGCTTTCCGCCTTGAAACGCGCCGAGATGCATTTCGTCGCCATAGATCATTGGCTCCTTTACAAAGAGCGCGCCAATCAAGACTCCTAAGGCCACTATCCAAACGGGGGTGACTAAAAAGAAACCGGAGAGCCTGGTCCTGATCTCGCGAGAGTTCATACCGAAGGCGCTGAAAAATCGTCGGAGGCTCTCAACCTGACGCTTGCGCCAAGGTCGCTTTGCCGAATCTATGAGGGGAATAGCGACGGTCACCTCGGGTTTTTTGACAGACGTGAGCGCTGACTGTAAGAACTCGAAGAACCCCGTTTTTGAGAACCCCGTATCCCGACTTTGCGGAACGAGCCCCGCTTCAATGCTCCTCGCCAATACCAAGGCTAATCGGGTGAAGAGCACCGTGAAGAGGGCAAACCAGACCAGGAAAATGACATCAGCCCGTTCTAAAACTGAAAAGACAGCCTGATCACCCAAGCCAGCGATGTTAAAAATCCGCTCTGCGACAACTGTTGAAGCGAATAAGACGGGAAGCCTCGTTCGAAGGCTCAGTAACGTAGCCACCGCGACCGGTCGCCACAAATGACGAACTAGGCTCGCGCCTTTTGCACGTGCGGCCCGAGCATGAGGACTCCCCATTTCGCGCTTGATCACTGGCTCAAGCACAGAAATCGCGCCTCCCAAACTCAAGTCGGCGATGGCGAGGGTTGTCGCCGCCAGAAAGAACTGGTGATCGGAGCCAACGAAGAGGTATGCGAGAACAAAAACGGGGGTTCCTGAGACGGTCATAATCAAGTAGCGAAGCGGCTTCATTGTTGGTTGAGCCGTCACAAGGATAGAAAGCAAGAGGGCGAATGGCAGAGTGATAAACAAGGCGCCAATAACCAGCGCAGTTGTTTTCCATGCCTGGGCTGGAAAGGTCTCTAGGAGTAATCGTCCGTCGGCGTCCGTCATCCACCAGGGAGTGTCTCCGACGCTTTGAATCTGATCGCCGCCGAGCCATAGAATCCCTGCCAGAATGAGGAGAGCAATGGCCGCAACAACACAGCCTCGAAGAAACTCCGAGGCCATAGCCCCCAGAATTTTCGAAAGAACAGAGGCGCCCTTGCTCATTTCATGCGTAGCTTCCAGGTTGAACCAAAGAGATGTACCGGGTGCATCTCAAGGCTTTTGACCCGTGAGGAATAAGCATAGTAGCTGTCCAGTTGCCAGAGAGGCACCATCGCGGCGTTCTCATGAAGATGTCGGTGGATCTCGTGGTTGTAGGCGCGAATCTTTGTCCAGAGGTCCGTCAAGCGGAGTAAATCAAAGAGTTTGGCTAGCTCAGGGTTTCTATACCCCATGTAATTGCGACCGCCGGAGCCGGTCTGCTGGTCCGCGAGCAAGGGCTCCAGGTCGAGAATAGGCCTATCAAAAGTGTAGTGGCAATACGCGAGGTCAAAGGCCCGCTTTTCAATGGCTTTGCGGAAGAGGGCGGGTGTCAGCTTAACCAAACGAATGCGAAGGTTGATGTCCTTAGCAGCTTCCTGAATTTGCTTTTTCATCACCGCGCAAACAGCTGTGACGACAGGATCTGGAGGATGGATAAAGCGGAGAGTGAGGTCGCGTTGTCGGCTTTGACGGAAGGTTTGCCTCGCCAGGGATTTATTGAAGCCGTAACCCTTAATCGTCTCGTTGTAGGCCCACGATCCCTTTGGATAAGGGGCAGAGATCATACGGTGGGCCGAGCGGCTTCCTCGCCGCGCTTGATAGTGCTCGATGAGCAGCTTCTCACGATTGATCGCGAGGTTGACGCCTTTCCGAAGATAGAGTCCAGATCGTCCCCCAAGGGCTTTTTTCCTGTGATTGAAAGCTATGAATGTGACTTGATTCATCGGGAAGTGCCGCACCCGAAAGTTCGCATTCGACTCTAACCTGATCACATCCGCAGGATGGAGCGCGGTTAAGAGATCGAGCTGGCCATTTTCAAGGCGAGTTCGAGCGGTGGTCGGATCGGCGAACGAAGTCTGACGGACTTCACTGAGTATGGACTGTTTTTCAACCTTCTCTCCAGAAGCTTGATAGTTTTTATTGGTCAGTAAGACGATTTCATTTCCGGTCCGCTGTGAGAACTTAAAGGGACCGGACCCGACCGGCTTGCGAGAAAGCTCAGATCCCCGTTTCAAGTGAGGTGGGTTGCCAAGCTTGGCGGCGGGAAGAATAGGGAAATCGAGGATCATCCGAGGTCTGGGTGTGGAAAATTTCAAGGCTAGGACGAGGCTGCTTGGGCTTCGAGCGCGGGTTTTCTTCAGGTCCACAAGGCGCGCCATCACGACGTCGCGACTGTCCGTCTTTTCTGAGACCATCGCCCGAATTGTGGCGAGGACATCGTCGGCGTTAAGCGTTGATCCATCGGACCACACGAGGTTATTGCGGAGGTTCACATAAATCTTGCGGCCATCCGCGGAAGGCCGAATGGATCGGGCCAAATCGAGGACATAGCTGGTCTCGACCAAGGCTCTCGGATCGCGGATATGCCGCACCATTCCCGAGAAGAGGAATTGTTGCATCCGTCGCTCAGGGGGGGAAAGGCTG
>JARGOJ010000467.1:6326-7052 GCA_029210225.1 Planctomycetota bacterium | reverse complement strand
TCGCGAATCAGTTCATAATCAGGATGAGTATTTGTAGAAAAGCGTCCTGGCAGTCCACTCATGGCTTGATCGACTCCAATAACTTCTTCCGGCGAGGGTCCTTAGGCAAGTATACAAGATCTTTATCCAACGACGGACTCGCATTGTTTGTATCCCGAGCGCACTATCCATCAGTCAATTTTAGGCAAAGACATCGCCAGGCGAAAGCCTACCTGATCCCCAAGATTCTTCTCAACTCCCTGAAAGCGACGAGCAGAGCGGCACGGACCAGCCCAGGAAAGGACGCGCCCGCCTCGGCATACATACAACGCCTCTTTAGACTTTTCCGACCATGGTCCCCTGGGGTCAGGTTTTCTGTGGGCCGAGCCATCGCTAGGAGCCTCTTTGTAGTCGCGCCAGTAGTAATCTTCACATAATTCCCAAACGTTCCCGGCGGTATCTGCGAGTCCAAAGGCATTGCGTCGGTTCTCATGTTCCCGAGTGGAATGAAGCTTCCTCCCGGAGTTAGACGAGTACCACATATAACTCTCATCAACTTCATTGCCCCAAAAGAATCGAGTCTTAGTGCCCGCTCGACAAGCGTATTCCCACTCCGCCTCACTGGGCAAGCGGAGCTGAATTTTCTCTACCTTTATCTTCCACATGAGCGACGGACGGCTGTTCAACACATGGGGCAAGGTACTCGAACTCGTGAATGTTGTGCTGAGGCGTCCCCACTCGACTTTC
>JARGOJ010000467.1:0-6316 GCA_029210225.1 Planctomycetota bacterium | reverse complement strand
GGTCTCAAAGGCCCCCATTAAAAACGGTTGAAGCGTCACCTTATGACGAGGCTGCTCGGCATCATAGGGCGTCGTATAATTTATTCCCGTCGCGACCGGGTGAGTCCTTACAAGATCGCGTCCGAAGCGTTTATGAGCTTGAATCTCCCTCGCCGACGATCCCATAAAGAATGTCCCTCCGGGGATTAATTGAAATTCAATCTTCGACTTGCGATGAATGAAAGTACCGATTCGGTGACTCTGCCCCCCACAATTCCACTTTCGAGCCCCATTGAAACGCCATCTTTCTCCCAAGACCTCCGTGACAATGGCCAGGGCAATATCCTGAGATCTTGAGTCAGCCCGCTTCCAATCTTCAACATCGTCGAGAATCTTCGTTCGTTTGGCAAAGCGCTTTGGTACGACACACTCAACAGTTCGAGTGACTCCAAGGCCAGCGATGTTCTTCACTGTAATCTCAGACCGCTCCACGCCTTCGGGGATCTTATACTGAAACGGCCCCTTCTCACACTTTATCTCTTTACCATTAATAATTAAGCGCGCTGCTGCACCGCCAATGACGCCCTCAATAACCGGCGCTTTCTTCTGAAAAATACGCCAGTCTGCTCCAAGGATGTCCACAGTAGGAGGACCAACTATTTTAGGGCTCATTTTAGCTAGGAAGATCCACTCATAACCATTCCAGTAACGAAGGTCGAGAGCCTTTTCTCCGGCTCTTTCCTGAGCGCTCGCCTGAACCCGAGCAGTAAAGTATCCAAGTTGATCAATCACGACATCTTGCCCTGATATTTGAACGCGTATATCAGCTGCGCTTATCTGCCCCTTCACTTCGACTTGGCCGTCCACCCACTTCGGCATTCCGAGATCGATCAAGGTCACGGCTTGAGGCCTCAATGTCCATGCATAGGCCGCCGAGGCAAGAATCAGAAGAACGACAAAGAGGCCAAACATCTTTCTCATCCCCATTCCTTGGGGGCTCGCCTCAACGATTGTCTCCGGCTCCAGGTCTCTCAACTCGACCAAGAGATCTTGTGGCTCCGGCCGCATCTTCGATGCTTTTACCAAACACTTCGCGACGAGCTCTGAGTATTTCTTCTCGGCGATCCCTGTTCCTAAGTTAAGGCAAGGAGCCTCGGCGGTCATGATGGCAATGCAAAGCGCTGCGATGCTCTTTCTGGTAAAGGGCGCTTCGCCGGTTGCGCAGAAGAACATTGTCGCGCCGAGGGCCCAAATATCCACCGCGTTCGTCACCTCACCAAAGCTCCGATCCACTTGCTCCGGTGACATAAAGGCGGGTGTCCCAATCACCTCACCAGTCTCCGTCAATCGAGACTGTTCGGTCATCAATGGATTGGTCGACTTCAACAGGCCAAAATCGACCAAGACGATACGTCCTGTTTTTTCCTCAACAATGATGTTTGAAGGCTTGAAGTCTCTGTGAACGACCCGCTCTTGAAAACAATAGTCCAATATTTCGGCAAGCTCTCGAAACCATCTCCAGCCTTGCTGAATCGAAAACGCTTGACCGTTTTCAACCCTTTCTTTGACGACAGTGCTGAGGTCAGCTCCCTTAATCAACTCCATCGCCATCCAGTGGTTGCCAGCTTCCGAATCGAAGGAATGAACTTTGGCAATTCCCGAATGATCTAACTGAGCCAGAGTACGACCTTCCCGAATAAATCGAGAGACTTGATTGGGATCGGACGCTCCACTGAAGAGCATGAGCTTTAGCGCGACAAGCCGCTGACTATTGCGCTGCATCGCTTCAAACACAACGCCGTTCGAGCCTCGCCCGAGTTCGCGAATCAGTTCATAATCAGGATGAGTATTTGTAGAAAAGCGTCCTGGCAGTCCACTCATGGCTTGATCGACTCCAATAACTTCTTCCGGCGAGGGTCCTTAGGCAAGTATACAAGATCTTTATCCAACGACGGACTCGCATTGTTTGTATCCCGAGCGCACTATCCATCAGTCAATTTTAGGCAAAGACATCGCCAGGCGAAAGCCTACCTGATCCCCAAGATTCTTCTCAACTCCCTGAAAGCGACGAGCAGAGCGGCACGGACCAGCCCAGGAAAGGACGCGCCCGCCTCGGCATACATACAACGCCTCTTTAGACTTTTCCGACCATGGTCCCCTGGGGTCAGGTTTTCTGTGGGCCGAGCCATCGCTAGGAGCCTCTTTGTAGTCGCGCCAGTAGTAATCTTCACATAATTCCCAAACGTTCCCGGCGGTATCTGCGAGTCCAAAGGCATTGCGTCGGTTCTCATGCTCCCGGGTGGAATGAAGCGTTCTATCGGAATTAACCGCATACCACAAATAACTCTCATCAACTTCATTGCCCCAAAAAAAACGGGTTCGAGTCCCTGCTCGACAAGCATATTCCCATTCTGACTCACTCGGCAAACGAAGTCCCACTTTGCCCTCCCGAAGCTCCCTCTTCACAGTCAAATAGCTTCTCACGACATGCGGCAGAGGACTCAAATCCTGGTAAGTTGTAATCAGGCGTGTCCACTCATGCTTCGCTGTCTCAAAGGCCGCTATTAGAAAGGGCTTTAACGTTACTTTGTGCTGAGGCTGCTCTGCGTCAAAGGGAGTCATGTATATCCTTTTCTGCGCATCCTCATGACGCTTGATCTTGTCAAATCCAAATTTATCATGTGATTGAACCTCCGCCTCAGTCGATCCCATAAGGAAGCTCCCCCCTGGGATTAATTGAAACTCAATCTTTGATTTACGATGAATGAAAGTTCCAATTCGATGCCCCTTTCCTCCACAACGCCATTTTCGGGCGCTTAGGAAACTCCACTTCTTCCCCAGCTTTGCTGTAACTATCCCCAAGGCAATATCTTGAGCTCTTATTTTCGCTCTATTCCAGCTCCTTACATCGTGAAGAATCTTTGTTTTTTCGGCAAAGGTCTCTGGGAAAACACATTCAACAAATCGAGTGGGCTTTACCCCGGAGCCGTCTTTCGCAGTCAGTTCCTTTGCTTCGGGAAGCATCGTGTATTCAAAACGACCATTCTTGACCTCCACCTCCCTCGAATTAATCTTTAAGCTTACTCCGGCACCCAGTATTGCGCCTTCAAGAAGAGGAGCCTTTGTTTGGTGAACATGCCAATCTGCACCTTCAATGGTTACTGTCTCTGCAGGCCCTGAGTCTTCCGTCAATCCCCCATTGCATTCAAAGCGTAACTCAATCTCGACTTTCTCTGGATCTGTCCTGGCCTCAAGGTGAATTGAAAAGGTTCCGTCCTTTGCAACCGAAACCGACCTGCCATTTATTTTAATGTGGCCCTTCGTGCGGATTATCTGGCCCTTGATCTCAACATTTGTCGCACCATTTAACTCTGAACCTTTGCTCCCGTACAGGGCCAAGATAAGAATCAAAAGAATGACAAAAGCGCCCAGTATCGTTCCCAAACCTATGCCCCGAGGATTTTCGGCGACCTCTTCCTCCTCAAGCACTCGCAATAAAACACTGGCCTCCGGTCGCTTCTTCACATCTTTGACCAGACACCTGCCCACAAGGCTAGTGTATTTCTTCTCAGCGAATGACTCTCCTAGGCTAAGGGACGGCACCTCCGACATCATAATGGCAATGCAGAGCGCGGGAATGGTCTTGCGAACAAAGGGGGCCTCCCCTGTTGCACAATAGAACATGGTGGCGCCCAAGGCCCAGATATCTGAGGCCGTCGTCACTTCACCAAAGCTTCGGTCGATTTGCTCAGGTGACATAAAAGCGGGCGTCCCAATCACCTCTCCGGTCTCCGTCAATCGCGACTGACCCGTCATCAGCGGATTGGTCGTCTTCAGGAGGCCGAAATCGACTAAAACAATTCGATTGGTCTCGTCTTCAACGATGATATTTGACGGTTTGAAATCTCGGTGAGCAACACGCATCTCACGGCAATAATCCAAGATTTCTAAAAGTTCTCGAAACCACTTCAACCCTTGCTCAATCGAAAACGCTTGACCTAAACGAACCCGCTCTTTAACGACAGTGCTGAGGTCAGCGCCCTTGATCAATTGCATGGCCATCCAGTAGTTGCCAGCTTCCGAATCGAAGGAATGAACTTTGGCAATACCCGAATGATCTAACTGAGCCAGAGTGCGACCTTCCCGAATAAATCGAGAGACTTGATTGGGATCGGACGCTCCCGCAGAGAGCATGAGCTTCAACGCGACAGGTCGCTTACTCTTTCGTTGGATCGCTTCAAAAACAACACCATTCGCACCTCGCCCAAGCTCGCGAATCAGTTCATAATCAGGATGAGTATTTGTAGAAAAGCGTCCTGGCAGTCCACTCATGGCTTGATCGACTCCAATAACTTCTTCCAGCGGGGATCCCTATGCAAGTAAACTAGGTCTTTATCCGACGCCATATGTTCCTTGTTCTTATAACCGGCGGCGATGGAACTAGTCAGTTGTTTAAAGGCGCCGTCTGCATCTTTGTTCAATGAGAGCACACAACCCCAATTGTAATGCATATTGATACGACGAGAATCCTCCTTGGCAAGGAAGGCATCAATGTCTTCATAGACCTTTGAACACTCGTCGTATTTCTTTGCATCCGAGAGCGTCACGGTATAGAGGAATCGATCGTTGACCTCCAATTCACTCGCTCCCTTCTTGAGTGGGTTTCGCCCGAGTTCTTTGCCGCTCACCTTCGCATTAGCCCATCTCAAATACTCTTTGACATCGCCGACGCGCCGTGGGTTTG
Source organism: Planctomycetota bacterium (assembly GCA_029210225.1). Taxonomy (GTDB): domain Bacteria; phylum Planctomycetota; class J058; order J058; family JARGOJ01; genus JARGOJ01. The sequence goes on along the minus strand of JARGOJ010000467.1, from coordinate 1,593 downwards.
GGTTCGAGGCTAGATAGCGATCATAATCAGCAATGGCTTGTTTATAGTTCTTCAAGATCCGATGGACTGTACCGCGAGAATAGTAATGGCGCGCCTCTCGAGGATTGTAAAAGACCGCCGCGTTATATGATCTTAACGCCCCAGGCCAGTCTTCTTTTGAATACAAGCAATCGCCCTTTAGCCCATGGACCATTGAATTCCGAGGATTCCTCGCGAGTAAAGAATTGAAGTCATTGAGTGCTTTGTCGTACATATTCCGCTTGAAGAAGTGAAAGCCTCTATTTAGTCGAGACTGCTCGTCACGGGGATTGATTTGCACCGCTTTGTTGTGATCGGCCTCGGCTTTCTCTTTCATTTCGCTGATATCGTGGCTCAATCCTCGGTATGTGTAACCCAGTGGATTGTTCGGGGCCACTTGGATAGCCTTGTCATAATCGCGCCGGGCCAGATCTTCGCGACGCACCATTCCAAAGAGCGTGCCCCGTCCGATATACGGCTCAACTTGATAAGGATTCATTTTAATGGCGACATCGAAGTCGCCTTTAGCGGCTCTTAAATCTCGCAAAGCGAGGTAGGCCATCGCACGGCGATAATGCAGCTGCGCCGTGTCATAGCCAAGGGTCACAGCTCTTTTGAAATTATTGACGGCCTGCTTGGGGCTCTTTTGAGCGGCGCGAACGCTGCCTCGCCAAAACCATAGCTCGCCCCACTTCGGAGCGAGTTCAATCGCTTCGCTATAGTCTTTATAAGCACCGTCCAAATCATTGGCTTGAAAACGCTGAAAGCCTCGTTCTTTGAGAGTCGAAGCGAAGCCCCGCAGGCAAAGGCGGGCATAAAAGCCAAGAGCGCTGTGATCTTTCAAGGCGGCAAAGGTCTTTCTAGCGCTCTCCAAATCGCCCATCCCCCACGCTAATTGAGCATCCCTCAGGTTCTCGTCTGCAGTCCTCTTGTTTTTATCTTCGTCAAAGAGCACCCTCGACCAAGTCCAAAGGCCACGATAACTATAATAGGCAGCCAGTTTCTTCGGCCAGTCCTTGTCGCTCGTTTTTGAGGATTTGCCAGGAGAGCGCTTATCTAAGTCTTTGAGATAGTCCAGATTCCAGATATCGACTGTTGACCCATTACTGCAGCTGATCAACTGACGCTGCCCTCGAACAAAGCGAATACACATATTCGTTGACTTTGAGTTTCCAATCCCACAGAGTTTTCGGGTCGATTGAACCTCGTAGAGCTCTATGCCACCATTTCTAGATCCGGCAGCGACTAAGGACCCATCGCCGGAGATGCTGAGACTCATAATGATTGAAGTCGGCCCAGTCCAAGCTTTCTTTTCCTTGGTCTCTCGATTCCAAACGGCAATTGTGCCATCGACAGCCCCACCAACAATCCACCGCCCGTCATTGGAGAAGGACAAACGATTCATGATCGTCCCGTCTGTATCGTAGGTCGCGATCAATTTGTTTGTCATGCTCTCGCGAAGCTCTACATTGCCATTCTCCAGGCTTGAAGCTGCGAAGTATTTCCGATCTGGTGAAAACTCCAGGGACCTTGGCGTGTAGAGCCATCCATTGTGAGACGCCAAGATCTTCCCAC
>JARGOJ010000466.1 GCA_029210225.1 Planctomycetota bacterium | reverse complement strand
AGATCATCATCACCGAGCAGCGAAGCCACATCGAGATTCTGGATCGAGAGTTAATCATGACCCGGGACCGGGTCAACCTGCAAAACAGGTACGAGAAAATCCGTGGTCAAAGCGACGCCCTTAGAAAAGTTCTGACGCTCATTGATCGAGTCGCTGAATCCAATGAGACAGTGTTGATTATGGGGGAAACCGGAACTGGCAAAGAGCTGTTCGCGAACGCACTCCACAAACAGAGCCTGCGTCGAAAAGAACGCTTTGTCGCGCTGAACTGTCCCTCACTCTCAAAAGAACTGCTTGAGAGCGAGCTCTTCGGTCATCTCAAAGGGTCGTGGACCGGTGCTCACTCCAAGCGAGATGGCCTCTTCGTCGCCGCCAACAAAGGGACTATTTTTCTCGACGAAATCAGCGAGCTGCCCTTAGACCTCCAGGCCAAGCTCCTGCGAGTTCTCGAAGAAAGAGAGGTTCGCCCCTTAGGTAGCAATCACGCCGTCCCCATTGATGTGCGGGTCGTCGCCGCGTGCAATGTTGATATCGAACAGGCCATCACAGAAGGTCGATTTAGGCAGGACCTTTACTATCGACTCAACCTCATGCCAATCAAGCTGCCGCCACTCCGAGCGCGTGACGGCGATATCGCCATCTTAGCCATGCATTTTTTGGAAGACATCGCGCTCACGAATAACTGGGCCACTCCGAAGAGGCTCACCCGAGGCGCGCTCCAACTTCTTGAGAGCTACGAATGGCCAGGCAATGTTCGGCAGCTCCAGAATGAAATACGCCGGGCCTGCCTCGTGGGAGGCGATACGTTGACAGCGCGGGATTTCCAAAACTTAACGAACTCTGAAAGTAGCGTCATTAAGGTTCGGAGCGACTCTGGGCAAGCTCAACAACTCAAGGAGATCGCTCGGAACACCATTGAAATGGTCCTTAAAGAAACAAATGGCCATGTTCGTAAGGCCGCCAAACGCCTGGGAGTTCACCACTCGACGCTCTATCGTCGTATCAAGCAAATGAAAATCGATCCGAAGCACTTGGGCTAAGAAAAAATGAAAACAGATCGAGGATCCCTCCCCGATCTGCAGTCTTCTTGAGCAAGCCTGAGAATCAGATTCCGCCAAAGAAGCCTTTCTTAATGTGCCCGATCTGCTCAATACGCTCTTCAGCGAGGCGATCTGCGGCCACATAAGTCAATATGTCTTGCTTCTCAGCAATCTCAAAGACACGTTGCGTGTTTCCGTAAATCTGCGAAGCCATACGCAAGGCCCGCTTACGAACATAGCCTTCCATCTCGACATAGACATTCACCAAACCACCGGCATTGACCACATAGTCAGGCGCGTAAACAATCTCGCGCTCTTCGAGGATGCTTCCGTGACGAGCTTCGGCGAGTTGGTTATTGGCCGCGCCACAAACCACCTTGCACTTCAATTGATCGATAGTCTGGTCGTTGATTATCGCGCCCATGGCGCAGGGGCTGAAGATGTCACACTCAACGCCGTAAATTTCATCCGGCGCGACGATCTCGCAGTTGAATTTTGCCTTCACTTTATCGCAGGCTTCTTGGTCGATATCGGTGGCGAGAACATGAGCGCCCGCATCGACGAGGTGACCGACGAGGTGAGAGCCCACATTGCCAAGGCCCTGAACGGCCACAGTCAATCCTTCTAAGCTCGGTCCTTTGAGCGAGCGATAGCGATCTGTATAGTCGCTCGGGTCGGCGTCTGCTTCGGCTTTACGAGTCAGGTTTTGCATCTCTTCTTCGGTGAAAGTGCGGTCGAAGGCTTGCTCGACGCTCGCGATTAAACCGTGGAAGAGACCGAAGGCCGTCACAGGAGAAGGATCGCCTGAGCCGCCGTGAGCTGGGGCAACCCCAGTCACGTACTTGGTCTCCATAAAGAGATATTCCATGTCCTGAACGCTTGTTCCGGCATCTTCCGCCGTGATGTAGCGCCCATTGAGGCTCTCGATGAAGCGACCGTATGCCCGGAACAGCATCTCCGTCTTATCTTTCTTTGGATCGCCGATAATCACGGCTTTACCACCGCCGAGGTTCAAGCCCGCAGCGGCCGCTTTGTAGGTCATTCCTTTAGAGAGACGGAGGACATCAATGAGCGCCTCTTCCTCGCTTTTGTAGGGATACATGCGACAGCCACCGAGCGCTGGCCCTAAAGTTGTGTCGTGAATGGCAATGATGCAACGGAGTCCCGCCGCTTTGTTTTCACAAAAGACAAGCTCTTCGTGACTTCCATCTGACATAAGATCGAAAATACCCATGGCCGCTCTGTCCTCCTTAACATCACTTTTCTAAAGGCGATTGATGGTCTCCGCTCGGATGCGGAGTCCCCATAAAATAGTGATCAAGACGGAAACCGCAATGGCTAAGGCGAGGAAGTCTGATGACGCGCAGAGTCATAAAACTCCTTGAATTTGGCGACAAGTCCGCTCCTTGACCAAGCTGTTCTTGGAGACATAATGGGTTCTGGATAAGATGAAAGTCTAAACGTCTCAAATTTTGGTCACGAGAATTTGTTCCAATTCGAGGACCTGCCCAGAATCCTAAGAGGGTTTCGTTGTGTACGATTACAATAACGGCGAGGAATGGAGAGCCTCAGAAGACACGGGTGTAACCCCTGTTGTTCGCTGGTTGTTGATTACGAATGTCCTCATCTACCTCGGGATGCTTCTCCTCAACGCCATTTTTCACAGTCGTGTCACTTCGCTTTCCTACGAAAATATTCAAGCTTTCCTCGGTTTTGTCCCGACGGATGCTCTGGAAAATTGGCACCTCTGGCAATTTGGATCCTACGGATTTCTCCATGCCAAGGTCCCCTTCCACCTCCTATTTAATATGTATATCCTTTGGTGGGCAGGAACTGAAGTCGAACGCAAAATCGGCTCGAAGCAGTTCTTCTTTATCTACCTCGCCGCGATCGTCGTCTCGATCATGTTCCATATCCCGTACGCCTACCTCGTCGGTGAACCTGGAACCGCGGTTATTGGAGCCTCCGGCGCCGTCGTGGCGGTCATGGTTTTGTTCGCCGGCTTCTTCCCCGATCGAAAGCTGAACGTCTTCTTTATTTTTGGACCGTTCTCAGCGCGGACTCTTGTTCTCGTCTTTCTCGCGATTGATGTCGTCATCTTGTTAAGCGGAAAAAGCCAAATCGCCGTGGCCGTGCATATCGGAGGAGCGATCTTCGGTTACGCTTTCCTCAAATCACGAGCAAAGATCGTGGTCTTCCTTGAAGATATGACTCGTCGAATTGAAGAAGAAGAACGTATTGCCCAGCGGAACTTGCGCCTCGACCTCGATAACGTCCTCAGAAAGATCCACACTGATGGCATGGAATCGTTGACGACCGACGAGCAGTCGATACTCAAGAAGGCTAGCAAACACTTTCGCAGCAACGACACCCCGGGTTAACTCTCTCTGTGAAATCAAAGCTCAAAATAACGCTACTCAAGCTCAGCATTCCAGCAGTCAAATACGGATTGCCGATCGCGCTGCTGGTCCTCGCCTTCGTGCTCTTGAGGTTCGTCCCAGCAATCGGAGACAAGCGCCGACTCTTTGACCTTGGGAGCGACTACGTCGTTCATAGGCACGGCTCTGTGGAAGTCTTTTACTCGCCTAAAGAAGCGAGCACGACAAGAAAGGGAGACGATCAAAACGTCGCGCAATGGCTCGGCACGAAATTCGACATCTTTACTCACGAGCTTGAAAAAGGTGAGTTCGGGCAACGCCTCGGACTTAAGCTGCCAAAGAATCGTCGCATTGCGATCATCCTCCACAACAGCAGCGATCAGTATCAAGCCTACTGGAAAGAGGACCCACGCATTCACATTGAAACAAGCGGGCGATATCGCGCCAATGATTTCACAATCGGAATGCGTCAAAAAGACGACTGGGAGCTTATGCTCCGGACCTTCCAACACGAAACGGTTCACCTCCTTCTCGATCTCTCAAGAATCAGCGGCGGTGCCAATGAGCGCCTCCCGACCTGGATCAATGAAGGTCTTGCGCAATATTTCGAGTCGGGGTCCGCCGGTGGCACCCTCGAAAGTTATGATTACACCGACAAAGAGATGGTGCCCATCGCGAGGCTGGTATCCCTCGATCCGTCTGAGTTCTACGACAAAGAAAAAGGCGTTCACCACTATCGTGAGTCCTTGCTCTTAGTCGCCTTCTTCCTCGACTACGACAAGAAGCGATATCGAACTCGCTTCCTCGACTGGATCCGTCTAAAAGGTCGCTCGAAGCCCATTCTCAACGCCTTCACAATCAACGCCTTCGGCGTGAAACAAGAGCAAATCCTTAAGGAGTTTCGTTCTTTCCTCGAAGAGAAACTTGAACGAGGACGGCATTCGGAAAGATTTCGGAAAAATGGCCTTATCAAGAAAGCAAGTCCGGAACCTGGATCAAAGGGCGATTGAGGAATTCAAAATTCCTGGGCTAATCCTCATGGAGAACGCAGGCCTCAATATCACCGCTGCGGTGCTTGCCTATATCAAATCCCAATCCCTCACTCCTAAGCCACTCATCGTTTGTGGTCGCGGCAATAACGGCGGCGACGGCTTGGTCCTCGCCCGGCACCTCTTCCTCGCTGGAATAGTCAGTACCGTCGCCTATATCGACGCGCTTGAAGAAGGACCCGGTACTCACGACGCGTCGGTTAATCTCGATATTGTCAAATCCCTGGGCTTACCATTGGTTTTTGTAAAGAGCCCCGAAGAGCTAACGGCGCTCTTTCCTTCAAGTTCGGCTTTGCTTTGCGATGCCTTCCTTGGCACGGGCATTCAGAGCGAGCTCCGTCCCTTCGCCCGAAGTATCGTCAGCGCCATGAACGAGTGGCCCGAAGACATTATCGCGATCGATATTCCCAGTGGTCTCGATTGTGACAAGGGCGTCCCATTGGGTGAATCTGTCCGAGCCAGCCGAACCATCACCATGGCAGCGATGAAGACGGGGTTTTTAACGAATGAGGCGAAAGCCTTTACTGGACAAGTGGAAGTCGTGCCTATTGGCGCGCCGCCATCGCTGTTGCCAGAAGGATCTCCGCGAATCCCACAAAGCTGGCAAACTCTTTAATTTTTGACAGGAAACAACACGAGAGCCTATCTTTACTCAGATTGCGAGTGATGAAGTGATGTCATGGAGATGGTTTAAAGTCAAAAATTAAAAGACTTAGCAAAAAAAACCGCAAAGTTTTGACCTCGAAAAATTTATTTTTGCGAGTTTTCAGTGGCCATCTTCTGCTCTCGCCCCTTAATTGGCGGGATGCTTAGCTTTACTTTTAGGCTTTTGTTATAGTTAAATAATAGGGCTTGAGTTAGATGGGCTAAGGCGCCGAAATAAGTCTTTAAGGACATTCACCTCAAACAGTGATACACAAAGTTCGGTCTTCGTCAGGATCAAAACCGGTGTTCCATTGAATCCATTGTCCCACTCTCTGCTTCTTTGCCCCTTTGTTGTTTCTCAAACTTCGTCCCTAACCGAATAGAAGCGGCCTTTTGAGGTCGTAAGTATGTAAGGTTATTCGACTAGAAAGTTAAGGATAAGTGATGATCGAGCCCGAATCTTCCCTTAACAAGAAGATCTATTTCATTAAAAAAGCTAAGCCCGGATGTGAACTCACAACCCTTCTAAAGAACAAATTTAAGTCTATCGACGCCATTCGAGACATTCTCTGCTGGTTTGAAGCGCGTCGATACTTTCATGTCATTCTTACTGATTGGGCTCCTGAGCTAGATACCACTGCGCCCCGCGCAGTCGCAATCGGACCCACTTTGCCTCCCCGTGAGAACTATCGAAACATTGCCCGCTCCATAGAGAACATTATCTTTTGGCTCGATTCCGGGCGGGATTTCGACATCACCCTCAACCCCGCCGATCCTTTCCTCGTCAATCTCAACTGAGCCTCTGCCCCAAAACACGACCCCGTATGGCTTCCCCCCTGACTTCCCCTAGTCGAAGCTCCCACGTTAGCAGCGCGATTCCATGAATGAATGGAGTCGCGCTGCTAGTCTAATAGGGAGACGACCCCAAACGAGAGGATGGAAAAGCCATGACTGTAAACATCCCATTAAACATTGAGAACGGGCATCGAGAGAGAATCCTTGGACGCTTGCAAATCCCCACCAACTCACGAATTCTCTGTCCCACCGTCATCCTCGTCCCTGGTCTCTTTGGTCAAGCCCCATCAAAATGCCTCCCAATAGTTTGCCAATCATTGCTTAAGCGGGGCATCGCCGTCGTCGAATACAAGTCTCTATCAACGCTTGTCCGAGGCGCCCGTCCAAACAACCGCGCCGTGCCCACGCTCTCTGAGAGAAGCCAAGAGCTCGCCTGGGTCACAACCCACCTCTTCGAGCGCATGTTTCAGCCGGGCAACGCTGTCGACATTCGAAAGATCGGTGTGTTTGGCCACGGTTTTGGCGCAGCGGTCGCCTTGCATCGGGCCTCCCGCGACACCCGGCTCCGTGCGGCCGCATTGAGTTCGCCCATGGCTGAATCGGACACAGGGTTTCCAAGAGAGGTTCTAAAGGCTTGGTCGCAAAACTGCGATGCCCAAATCTCCCAAGGCGACGGCCAGATTCTCAGTCTCCCGCGCTCCTTCCAGATCGATTGGCGTTCCCAAGGCAAAATGGTGATCTCAAAGGCAGCTGAGGATCTAAAGGTTCCCCTCGCGCTCGTCTCAGGAACTGCGGGTCGAGAAGATTACATTTCTGATGCTCGTCGACTTTACTTCCGTCAGCCTAAATTTGCGCGCCTGAGAACCTTTGACGCCGACGAGCACTTCGAAGGAAGCGAAGACCGCCTCGGAGCCCACATCGCTTCATTTTTCGAGGATCAATGGCCGGATAAGAGAAGAGCGCCGCCCGCTGCTCCTAACAGCCACGACAACGTGCCCAAGCCCAGAATCGTTCTTTGAATCGACGGCGTTTCAATTTGCTACGTCCTGCCAAGAAAAAAGTCTTCGCTCGTCCAGCTGACTTGCTGTCCTGTTTCAGTTTCAAAGCGAAATGAGGTATGGTAAGGCCCTCGATTTTGTGCACATTTGAGGATGCCTCCCCATGGATATTTTTGTCA
>JARGOJ010000465.1 GCA_029210225.1 Planctomycetota bacterium | reverse complement strand
AAAGGAGATCGAAGAGCAGGAGAAAGCTCTAAAACCAAAGGTTCTCGGCTTGACTGATAATCTCGGCGAATTTCATCTCAAGAAAATCCCAAAGGCCGATTCTCTTCCAAATCTTGTGCTCCATCCGAATGATGCTCACCTCCAAAAGAAATCGTTACTTGTGCCTCGAGCTGGGCCAGATGGAGTCCATGACTTTGGAACTGTTGTTCTAGAGGTGAGTGGCGCTCTGGAGTTAATTGTGTCTAGCCCTTCAAAGACCCTTCGCGGAGTGACCGTTCAATTATTATCGGTCGGACAATATCAAGGACTCTTGAAGTCACCGGATTCAGCAGATGGCTTATCACTCTTAAATTTGGTTGTTGAGCATCGACTAACGGGAGCTGAAGTGGGAGGAGCAACGCAAATCTCAAACCTAAGTATGGGTCAATATTATGTGATTGCGTATCAGCGCGGCTTTTTCCATTCGATACCAAAGAAAATAACTATTGGGGCGCGGAAGGGGGAGGTCCTTCGTCTTGAATTGCGTAAGGCGAAGACGGTTGTTCTTGAGGTGAGGGACAAAGAAGGCAATGCTATCGTAGGGGCCACTGCTCATTGGGGCAGTGACCTTGCTCTGGATCATCACACGGAGTCTGAAAAATAAAATTTTGCGAGCGATCTGAATGGTCGGATCGAAATTCCAGGATTACTGAAGCACAACTATAAACTGATTGTGAAGGCTGAGGGCTTCGCGAAACAATTGGTTTCATTCAATCCTTTTCGAGAGGATGAAGTCTCGAAAGTCATTCGGTTGAAAAGAGCCAAACTCTTGAATGGACGTGTTCTTGTTGAGGGAAAGGCTCAAGAATTTATTGGAGTATTCATCTACGAGGAAAAGGCGACGACCTTTAGTGCTCCTTTAGTGATGGTTATGACTGATGACAAAGGCCTTTTCAAAATTGCGAGTCTCTCAGTTGGGAAATATAAACTTGAGATCCAAGAGGAAGGCTTTCAAAAAATCACGAAGATGATCGAGGTCGGTGCGAATCAAGACAGCATTGATCTTGGAGACTTTGAATTGAAGAAGAATGTACCTCTCCTTGTAGAGTTCCGCGTAGTTGACAGTTTTGGGGCCGATGTCAGTGAATTCGAGATTGTGGCTCACAAAAAAGGAGAGCCAGCACTTTTCGGGCGAAATGAGATCATGGGAAAAGACGGTCTCGCAAAGGTGGACGATTTAGAAGCGGGCAATCTCTTTCTCGTCGTCTTGAGCAAGACCGAGGAAATTATTGGCTTTCATGAGTGCGTTGTCGAATCTGGAGATGTTGGAGTCCAGAGAGTTAACATTCAATTGACGAACAAGCGGGGGAAGTTTAAGGGGACGATTAAAGATAAGGCTGGAAAAGTGGTGACTCATGGTTTTGTTGTTTTGAGTCGACCCAAGATAGGAACAAGCCTTGTCTTGAAGAACGTCAGTCACGGTCTCTTTGACTTTAAGGATTTGATTCCGGGTTTTTATGAATGCGAGTATCTTGATAAATCCTTGAAAGCGGCTTCTGTGAAATTCACCGTGGAAATTAAAGATGGGGAGATGGTCGTGAAGGAACTGACGCTTAACTAAGAATTGAAATCAATCGCTATCATCCAGAGTTCTAACCACTCGGAAACCTGCATCGTAGCTGCGAGTGTAGGACATGGTGGTGGCGCGAACCGCTGAGCGATAATTGGGGGCATTGAAGAACCAACCCCCGCCACGATAAACGCGGAGTGCGCCTTTTCCAAAGAACGCCTTAGAATCTCTGGGGGTCCTCCCATAGTTCTCGATATACCAATCTTGGCACCACTCATAAACATTGCCGCTCATATCGACCAAACCAAAAGAATTCCACTTCTTAGTTACGAAATGGCTTGTGACAGATTGGGTTGTCTTCTTTCCAAGATCCCAACAGTTCTTCTTGTACCAGCAATAGGAGTCGTCCATAGTATCGCCCCAATAATAGACCGTCGTTGACCCTCCTCTGCATGCATACTCCCATTCGCTTTCGCTGGGCAATCTCAGGCCGCCTCCCGCCTTCTTCAGCCAGGCTTGAGCGTCGTCCCAGGAAGTGGATTCAATCGGTAAGTCTGGGCCTTTGAAAGATCGCGTATCCGTGCCCCCGACTTTGTCCCAGGCAGACTGCCTTACTTCATGGCGTCCGATTAATATTGGCTTGATGGTCACTTCGTGAACCGGCTTTTCATTCGAACTTCCAGAATTGGAGCCCATATTGAATTTGCCTCCTGGAATGAGATTGAGAAGCAAACCGCTTTTGAGATGTCTAAATGTGGCAATGTAATGGTCAATTCCAGCGCATGTGTATTTCTTAGTGAGCTTCCCATTCTCCTTAATTAATTGATAGTCGTCGCCTAATTTCTTCTCGACCCACAAAATAGATGCATTCATGAGGCCTATGTTTTTAGCGTCTTGCCACTTGGTCCTGTCGCTCAATGCTGCTTTGATTTCTTCGTCGGTGAATGTCTTTTTGTCGTATTTCTTCGGGTTTTCTTTGTCTGTGACTGCTTTCGATTGGGACTGATTCTTGTCGGCGTTCTTCTGCCCGCCATTTATAGAATTTCCCCGAGCAGGTTCGCGGTCGGTGCAGGCACCCAAGAACCCGAGTGCCAGAACACCGACAGCCAATACAAGAAGCCGCTTTCCTTCTCTCAGCTTCCTTAGAAGACCGTGTTTTTTCTCGATTCGGTGGTCTAAAGCCATCGTTGAGCCCTTCTCTCCACAAGCCTCTTTGCCGAGGCAATCATACAAGCGCAGGCTTCGGCTGACAAACACTCTCAGGGCTTTGGTCTAAATGGAAGGGCGAGATTTTTATCAATGATTGCCCTGGCGATCTGGCAAGAAGGAGAGAGTCTCGTTATTTCATGCTTGGCTTGTGTTTGGGTGGTGATTCGCAATTGTGGGGAGACCTCGATAAGATGAGAGGTCGCTTGGAGATTGAATATGAGCGAGACTGAGATTTATCCGACAAGCTACTTGGACCTGCCCACGAGCGACGATCAGCCCATGGCTGAGACCGACGGCCATGCGCTGGAAATGACGGAGTTCTTGCGAGATGTTCTGAGAGATCACTACGCCGAGGAGCCCATGGTTTACGTGGCGTCGAATAACTTCCTTTACTATGACCCCGGCAACGTGAAGAAGAATGTCAGCCCCGATTGCTATGTGATTAAGGGGATCCCAAAGAGACTCCGAGACAGTTATCAGGCGTGGGCTGAAGGCGGGGCCTTGCCCAATCTCATCTTTGAGTTGACGAGTCATAGCACTTGGCGGGTGGATATGGAATTCAAACGCGACCTCTATCAATCATGGGGCTGTCAGGAGTATTTCCTCTACGATTTGACCGCTGATAGGATTCTCAATCATTTGTTGGGTTATCGCTTGGTCAATGGTGTCTACGAAGAGATGGCCCAGGGCATTCATGGGCGGCTATTTAGCGAAGAGTTGCAATTAGAATTGGCCCACCATGAAGGTCACTTACGATTTTTCATCTCAGGATCGAAGCAGCCCATAGCGACCCGCTGGGAGGAAATTCGGCAGCAGAAATTACTTGCGGAGGAAGAACACCTTCGGGCCGAAGAAGAGCGCGCTCGGGCGGATGAACAGCGAGTTCGGGCAGACGAGGAGAAGGCTCGGGCTGATCGCGCAGACCTGGAGTTAAAACGCCTTAAAGAAGAAATGGCGAAGCTGCGTGAGGGCAATCCCTGAACGAAAATAGGGCTATGGTCTGAACCGCTACGCATGCCGGACCGACGCCTGAGATTATCAGTGAATTTGTAAAGATCCTTAGTCTAGCCTGAAATTTTGGGGCAACGTTACCGATGTATCCGTTCCTACACAAAAGAGCCCCCTCACCTCAATCCTCTCCCAGGGGGAGAGGAAGTGAACGTTGCACTATTGGCTGGCTTCTCATGCATGTGAAAAGGCCACGTTTATGGGCAAGCTCGATTTTGCGAGTTGCCCCAATCAAAAGGCGAGGAGCGAGGTCACGGAGTGACGCGAAGCAGTCTTTTGATTCGCCAGGGTAACTTGTAGGGACCGGCTAGGTCCCTCAAATAGATAGCTGTCCGGATTTAGTGAGACCAGTATTAACAAGCCGTAATCAAGAGGCGAGGAGCGAGGTCACGGAGTGACGCGAAGCAGCCTTTTGATTCGCCAGGGTAACTCGTAGGGACCGGCTAGGTCCCTCGAATAGATAGACGTTCAACCCAATCAAAAGAACTTGCGCTTGCCTTTGGGCTTCGGTTTGACCTCAGGTTTTGGCGTAGGTTTTACTGGGTCTTTAGCCTCGGGTTTGACCTTCTCTTTGACCTTTTCAAAGGTCGTGATCCCATAAATAGTAAAGCCGCCTAGGCGGCCTTTAACAGGCTTCTGGTCGGGAGTGATCCACGCTTTTGGCTCGCCGAATTCTTTAGGTAATGGAATATCTGCTTGCAGGCGCAAAGCTTGAACTCGGGCGCCTCCTTTAGCGACTGTTTTCTCTCGACGGACGCTCTTGACCGCCACTTCAAGGCTTGAGAATTCCTCAGGATTGATAATGTTGAGGGCGACCCGCTGAATCTTCTTGCTGTTGTAGTCGAGGCCACGACCGATCACGACGAAGAGGTCTGCAAACACAGCGCCCCGTTCAATCTTGACTTGCCTTCCTTTTTTAGAAGCGCGGTCAAAGACATGGAAGACATCGTGGGTGAGGGTGCTCTTGCCGTTTACCTTGGTCCACACTTGATCGAAAGAGCCAGATTGCTTGCTCTTCGAGTCTCCCCAGGTCGCCTTGAATTTCAATTTTTTCAGGTGTAAAAACTCATCGTACACTGAATCGACCTCGACTTTGCCAGAATAGGTTTGCAGCTTGCCGTTGCCCTTCGTGACAATCCTCATACTGCCGTTGGGGCGAGCATAGACCGTCATTTCGGCGTAGCCAATTTTGCGCCCGAGGAAATAAGGGTAGCCCTTGAGGCGGCCAATGAGGTTCTTTGTGACCTTGCGCTTCTCCCATTCGTCCCAATAAAGTCGGGCCTTATAGGGAGCTGTGAGGCGCTTCTTATAGCTTTGGAAGTCCTTATCCTTCTCCTGGCTCAAATGCGCGGCCTTTGCTCCTTCATAGCCAAGCTTCGCCAAGTCTTTAAAGGCGGCATCTCTGGCCTCCGGAGTGCCGGAGGCGAGGATCTTGATCTTGTCCCCGATCTCGTCTGCGCTCGCCAATGACGAGAGAGAGAGGGTGGCGATGAGGGCCAGGCTTAAGGAGAAGAGGAACTTCATAAGTCTTCCAAGTCTATTGAGGGAGGAGTGACGATAGGAATTGCTCCATCGAGTTTACTTGCTTGACGTCAGAAAAGAGAGAAAAGCTCGCCGTCTTTTGTTTCTATCATTCCATTATCACTTGGGATCTTCGCCTTCTCTGTCTTCTTCAGTCACCCGTTGCACATAACCGTGATGACCGTCGACGAGGATCTCTTCCCCCGTCTTAAACTCTGTCAACGCCCCATCAACCGCGAGCACCGCGGGGATACCGTACTCTCGGCTCAGAACCGCGGCGTGAGATAGAAGCCCGCCGACCTCGGTGACGACCGCCGCGAGGCGACTGAAGACAGGAGTCCACCCAGGATCTGTGAAGGGGGCAATCAATATGGAACCCTGAGGTGCCTTCGCCGCTTCCTCAACGGTGTGGGCAACGTAAGCGAGGGCCCTGACCTGACCAGGGCTGCATGGGATGCCTGTCAAAGAATTTGGGTCGGCTCGGCTCGCCTTTGGCTTCTGACCAATACCGAACTCGTGGGGCGCTTTGAACTCTCGGAAACCATCCATATCTCTTTGTCTGGCCGCTAAAATGAGCCCGCTGTTTTTTATGGCCTCGGGCTTCTGCCCCCAAAAAATGGCCTCTTGAAAGGTCAGTAAGAAGACCTGAGATGGCTTTGTCATCAGGCCACGGTGGCAAAGACGCTTACCAAGCTCCAGGGCAAAGAGGCGAACGACCGCGTAGGCCTGAGTGGAGCAATCTCGCATTCGCTCTCTCGCAACGAGGTAGTCCCGAGCTTGATAAAGTCTGGCTCGAAAGAAGATAGACGAGGAGAAAGAGAGACGGGTTAAGACTCGGTCGAGCTCTTCTTCATAGTGTTTCTGTTGCTTGCCCAGTAATTCATCGGGGTGAACGGGGTCCGGACCTTTTCTCACTCGTCGGACTTGATCACGGATAAAAGATTGATCCTCGATCCACCGAGGCACAGTGATATCTAGCTCCCGGGTGCCTCGATATCCATGGGTCCTAAAGAACACATCGAACTCTTTATCGAGCTCTTCGGCAGGGCAGGTGTAAAGGGTGTGGAGGTCTCGCTCGCATTCAAAGTGGGCGATGTCTCCCAGGCCTGTCACCAGCGCGAGGTGTCTAGGTTTGGGGTCGATTTCGGAGGCCAAGTTATCGAGCAGCTTCTTGAACTCTCCTTGCAGATTCGTGCTGTTATAAATGGCGCGAAAGTAGGTCCTCTCAGTGAGCCCCTGAAATTCCGTGATGGCTTTTCTCAGGCCATAGGCGGCTTGTTCGGAGCACTCTCTTGAAGAACCAAGGAGCTTGAGGATTCGGGCTTTGCTGTCTGGGAATTGGCGAACGAAGCGGCTTATCCTTAGACGATGAGCGATGAATTCAGTCTCTAGCATGATGGCTGTGGGAATCACCGGGAGTATTGTGGCGAGGCTGGTCTCAGTCTTCCATGGTCCTTGCTCGCCGTACTCTTTTTCGATGCCGAGGTCTTTGTCGAACTCTTCTTCGTCGTATCCCGGCACTCGCTTCAAACATTCCTTCACCGCTCCCAGGTTCCAAAAGGCGCGGCCGTATTGATAGGTCATCCACTTTGGGCGGCTCCGGAGCAGCTTGATTCCACTGAAGTAGGCGGTCATGGAGTCTTCGACCGCGTCCTCGTAGAGGGAATACATAAAAGGTGAGCAAACCGACGAAGAGACGCCGCCATCGCGAAAATCGGCGCTGGTCCACTCCCCCATGTCCATGCGTTCGGTGAAGCTCGTGATGGGGCGAGATTGGACGATAAAAAAGTCCCGGCCATCGAAGACC
>JARGOJ010000464.1 GCA_029210225.1 Planctomycetota bacterium | reverse complement strand
TGAAGAGTCGATATAGGTCACGGCGTAACGCCGCAACATAAAGGCTAGCCTGCTTACCCATAGCGCTCCTATTATCCTCTCACCATCGGCCACGGCATGCAAGCCTTTGAGAATGAACAGCTCTCAACTCTAAGCTGAGCCTGGTGAGTTTCTTTAATGGCTTCGCGTTGGTGAAACCCGGAGTCGTTCCGGTTTAGTGATGGGGACGGGCTGCTTTTTTTTGCCGACTTTTCTGTGCTAGGAAGAGCCTTTGTTAACATGATTGCTGAAGGCTCACGACTCATGAAATGAACAGGTCTAGGGACACTTTGAACAGCGAATCAAGCTCGGGGAGCTTGCCCCAAGTCGGGCAGTTTCTTGATGGTTATCAGATTGTTGCATTGCTTGGTATGGGCGGAATGGGGGCGGTCTACAAAGTTGAAAGGCAAGGCGCGATTTATGCGCTAAAAGTCGTTCTTGATCCTGTCGAAAATGACCTTGAACGTTTTGAGCGTGAGGCTGTCACACTCGCCGCTGTGACCCATCCAAACATTGTGAGAATTCACACTATTCAATGGCAGCGCGGTTGGCCCTATATCCTCTTTGAGTTTATTGAAGGGAAAGACCTTAGCTCTAAAATAGTGGACGGACAGCCCTGGTCCCTTGAAGAGAGCTTGCGCGTTCTTGAGCCGCTCGCCTCGGCGCTCGATGAGATTCACAGTCGGAGAATCATTCATCGCGATCTCAAGCCCGCGAATATTCTGATTCGTAGCAGTGATAACAAGCCTCTCTTAACAGACTTTGGCATCGCAAAGAACCAAGACTTAGACACATTGACTCAACAGGGCGAGATTGTTGGAACCATCAGCTATATGGCTCCGGAGCAGCTCGCCGGAGAAGGCATCTGCGCTCAAACCGATTTGTGGGCCTTCGCCGTCATCCTCTATCAACTGCTCTCGGGAGGAGAGTTACCATTTCTTGGTTCGAGTCTGATGCACTTGGCTCAGGAAATTATCAATAGGGACGCACGGCCAATTACTGAGCACGGGCCCAAGCTTCCGGAGTCTCTTAGTGTACTGTTTTTGAAGGCGTTCGCGAAAGATCCCGAAAAGCGTTATAGCAGCGCGAAGGCATTCATTGACGATTGCCAGCGCGTCGCTCGTGGGGAAGCACTCGTCCAAAGGCGATCAGGAAAACGCATCCTGCTGCTGGCGCTCCCCATAATCTTCATCCTGACTTTAATATTGGCAGGGCTTGTCTATCAACAGGGTCGTGAGTGGGAAGAATCGCGGGAAGGAGAAGCGAGAATCTTAGCGGGGAAGCTTGAAGGGTTGAGCTCTGCATTGCCCGTTCATTATCTTGAGCATGGCCTGAATTCCGGCGAAGCGAAGAGTTGTTGCGCGGATTTCGCGGTCGTTGAACAACTCGCGACAGATCTTGAGCGCCGCGTCACTGAAGAAAAGGGACCGTGGCTGTTCTGGGTCGACTCCAAGAAGATTCAGAGAATGCAGGGGAGCTTGGGCCCGAGTCTCGCCAGTCTGGCTTTTATCCACACGAAGGATCTAAAGGACCTAAGTGAGAACGCCAAGGTTAAATACAAGGATCGTGGTCTTCTAAATGCCTTTTCCTTGTATCGAAACGGCCAGTTTGAGCGCGCCTTTGAAGCCTATGACCGCCTCGCTGGACTGTCACGAGATTGGACCGTGACGGTACGGGTCATGAAGGCATCTTGCGCTGTTCAGCTCGGTCAATTCAAAGAAGCGGCGGAGCTTTTGGATGGTTTGGAGAGCCAGCCCGAGGGACTTCCTGTCATTCGTCAATTGCAAGAAAGGGCGTTTATTCATTTAAGCGTTGAGGAATTGTTTAAGCCTGCGGGGAACATTGATCGGTCGAGCGCTTATTTAAAGCAACTTATAAAAATGGAGACGCCGTTAAAGAGTCTTTTTAAAGCGTGGAATAGCGTGTTTCAGCAACGCTTCCAAAAATTCAAACCGAAGAGCGCCTTTCAACTAGAGATGGCAACCATAAGACATCGAGAGCTCTCCTACGACTTCCTCCTTATTGAAGAACTGACGCTCTCTGAAGAGACTCTTCGGCTTTGTTTGAAGAGTGCTCAGAAGCGCCTCGACCACGGGACTGCACTGATTTACTGCCGTCGAGTTAAGAAGTTGAACCCAGCCTTTCCAATTCCCAAGGCCTTTCAATACGCCTTTGTTGAGAATGGCGAGCTCGACTACGCCGAGCTTTGCGTTGATCTTCACCGGCGCATTGGATTGGAAAGGGGACGATTGCTCAATCACTTCAAAATGGTCTTTGAGGCCGGGAAACAAGGGGTTTACCTCGAAGGATTTGATGATCTGTTTCGGAGAGAGTTCCTGGCTAGAGACCGAGCTGTTGTTGATTTCTTGAACCGCAAGTCAAGCGATCCTTTTCAACGTTTTTGGAGGTCCTTTATTCGGGTTGTTGACGGGACAGAGCAGGACTTGTCTCAGTTCGAGGACTTCACCTTTGTCGTCGATCACAAGCGGGCTCCCGGAGTCTTGAAGGCGATCGCTCTGACCGAGCATGTTAGGAAGCTCTGCATTCGCCACACAATTAGGAATGAAGGTCTTTCGAAAGCGAAGCTAAAGCGCTGTTTTGAACTCTTAGATAAGGCTGCGAAGCTGCCCCATTCTCGCCCGAATGTCATCGATGTCTTGCGATTCAGTTTAATGCTTAACTCTTGTGAGTCGAGTGCTGATGCCCATCGTCTATCAAAGAGCATGATGGAATGCTTAACTCGAACCGAAGCCGTTTTGAAGTTGCGCTTAACATTGACTGTGGGCAGGGCCCTTTATACAGGTCGTCCAAACGGACAGCCTTATGGTCGATTAGTTGGAGAGAGATACAAAGCACGTATGAACAACTGTTCGCTGAGTTGGGGACAGCTATATTATAAGCTGGAAGACTATCGAAAAGCGCTTGATCGCTTCTTGCCTCTTTTGAAGAGAAGCTCTGCTCCAGCTGCTCTGGCAGAGATTCTTGTTTGCATGAAAAACCTTCCTTCGTTCCGAGATTTCGACTCGGTCGTGGCCTCCATTAACAGCCAGTTAGCGCGGGCTGGTTTGGACGGAGCGATGAAATCAAGCCTGAAGTCATTTAAGAGACGAGTCCTGGCGCTCAAGAAATCGAGGGGGTAGACCATGACTCAAACTTTATACGGAAAAGCAAGTTCAGGAAAATTGCCTCAGGTAGGGATGGTTCTTGATGGTTTTCAAATCCTCGACTTGCTCGGCATGGGCGGCATGGGGGCGGTTTACAAAGTTGAAAAACAGGGCGCCCTGTATGCTTTGAAAGTCATTCTTGATCCTGCTGAAAATGATCTTCAACGTTTTGAGCGAGAAGCGATCTCTCTCGCCGCGGCTAAGCATACGAACATTGTTCAAGTGCACACCATGAAAGCGAATGGGACTTGGCCCTATATCCTCTTTGAGTTTGTCGAAGGGGAAGACCTGAGTTCTAAGATAGCGGACGGGCAGCCCTGGTCCCTTGAAGACAGCTTGCGGGTTCTTCGGCCGCTCGCTTCTGCGCTCGATGAGATTCACAGCCGGAGAATTATTCATCGCGATCTCAAGCCTGCGAATATTCTCATTCGTAGCAGTGATAACAAGCCGCTCTTGACCGACTTTGGCATCGCGAAGAACCAAGACTTAGACACATTGACGC
This sequence comes from Planctomycetota bacterium, assembly GCA_029210225.1. Classification (GTDB taxonomy): domain Bacteria; phylum Planctomycetota; class J058; order J058; family JARGOJ01; genus JARGOJ01. Next base: position 3,415 of record JARGOJ010000464.1, on the reverse strand, counting down.
AGCAGGGCGAGATTGTGGGAACCATCAGCTACATGGCTCCGGAGCAGCTCTCCGGAGAAGCTGTGAGCGCGCAAACTGATTTGTGGGCGCTGGGGGTGATTCTCTATCAATTGCTTTCAGGAGGAGAGTTACCTTTTAGAGGGACGAGCCTCATTGAGCTGGCGCAAAAGATCATGACAAAAGAGCCGAGGCCGATTGGTGACTTTGTTTCTTCTGATTCAGAATCTCTCTCAAACTTGTTTTGCAAGGCTTTGGCGAAAGACCCTGAGAGACGCTATAAAAGCGCCGAGGACCTCATTGAAGACTGCGAGAGGGTTCTTCGTGGTGAGGCCATGGGGGCAAAGGCGCCACGCAGGTTTCAATCACTCTATATTCTCGGGTCGATTGTTATTGCGCTACTGCTTTCAATGGCTGCTGTTTACCAACAAGGAATTGATTGGAGGGCTGCAAAGGAGAGAGAGGCAAAGCTGCTAGGTCAGCATTTTCAGCAGTTAAACAGTGATTTACCAGTTCACTATTTAGATCATTGCCTCTCTCTAACAAAGGAGCTCAAATGCTGCGCGGAGTATGAGGAGTTGAACCGATTGGCGATGAGCTTTGAACAGGAGCTGGAAGAGAGCGCCCATGAGACATTCTCTTGGAAAGATCCAGGTCCGTTTCAGCGGTCGCTTATCAAGTTACGCCCGAGTATTGCGAGCTTGGCAATCATTCACTCAAAGAAGCTCAAAGAATCTCAGCTCGATAAGGATCAGAGATATAAGCATGCTCAACTTTTGAAGGCCGCGATTCATTTCTCAAAGGAAGAGTATTCGGAGGCGAATGAGATCTATGCAGGGCTCAAGTCATTTCCTGATTCCTGGCGGAACACGGTCAACCTCATGAAGGCCTCCTGTGCCTTTCGTTTGGGGGACTTTGAACGCGCTGATGGCTTTATTCAAAGTCTCCGGAAGATCCCTGGTCTAGAGCCCTACATTGCTAAATTGAAGAGATCTGTCCAGCTCAACTTGAGCGTTGAAGAGCTGTTTAAATCGACGAGAGGCATTGACAAACCAAGGGCTATGTTGAGTCGCCTGAGTCAGTCTGAAGCGAACCTAGTTGATTTCTTTTCAGAATGGAGTGAGTTGTTTCAATCGCGATATAACCTCTTTAAGCCCGAGAAATACTACATGAAAGAGGACGTGTATCGTAAGCATCGGGATCTGAGCTATGAATTCCCGCTCATTAAACGCCTCGACTTAACTGAAGGAAGCCTTCAATCATTTATGAAGAGTGCTTTGGGGCGCAATGACAAACGAAAGGCATTTCTTTATTGCGCACGCATTCGAGTGAGAAACCCTCGCTTCCCCATCCCAAAGGAATTGAGCTTCGGATTCGATGAGAGAGGGCGTATTAATTTTAGTCAGCTCTACGCTGAGACTCAGAGAAAGGGCACAAAGAGTGAATCTGATAGGGCGCGCTATGAGCAGTTTCAATTCGTACTTGAGGCCGGGAGACAGGGAATCTACCTGGAAGCGTTTGATGGACTCCGGTCGAGAAATGACCTCTCTTTGGACCCAGCTATTATGGCTCTCGTAAGAAAGAGCTCGACAGACCCCTTTCTTCTTTTTTGTAAGGGATATATTGAGCTGTGGGGTAAAAGAAAAAGAGACTCAGCGCCAATCAAAGATTTGGACTTCGCGTTCAATCACAACAAAACGCCCGGTTTCTATAAGGCCATTGCTTTGACGGAGCAAGCGAGGCGGTTGTTGGATCAACAGGGAACGAAACATGATCCAACAACATCGAAGCGTTGTCGGGAGCTCATAGCTGAGGCCAGGAAATACGCTCATCCGCGACCGGAGAGGATTGAGTTGCTGAGTTTTTCTGTCTTGCTCCATTCTTGCACGGATCAAGCGTCTCTTCGCCGAGAAGAGGTTCAGCTAGAAAAATATATGACGAAGGCTAAATTGATACTAACGCTGCGCAAAGACTTGACCGTTGCGGGAGATCTGACGAGGGGACGACCTGCTGGTCAACCTCTGAGCTCGCTTAGCACTGAATTTGAATTGCGGATGGCTGGCTGCGATATGAGTTTGGGGCTGCTGTATTTCCGCCTGGGAAAGTATCCAAAGGCCCTTCCTAAACTCGTGAAGTCACTCTCTCAAAGATTTGAGAGAGTGAACTGCGATAGGCTAGTCCTTTGCATTGAAAGAACGCCTGATTTCGTCAATTTTGGGCCCATTCTAAATTTCATAGGGAACTATGAGCAAAGGTCTGAATTTAAGGGGGAGGATCGCACGAAATTGCAGGCTTTCAAGGCAAAGGTCCTCGCGCTTAAGGGGAGTCGGGAATAAGACACGATCCATCCTTTATCCTAAATTTCTCCTTCCCCTGGGCCTTCTTAGGTATGATTGCGCGTCAGATTCATCGCCGTTGAAGAGAGAGGCAAAGATGGGGAAATCACACGACTCACCAGGAGAAACGCTGAGGAAAGCATGGGACCGCTTAAGTCCTCTCCCCGGTGGCCGCTGGCTGTTCAGTAAAGTGGTCGGCTGGACGGCTCCCTACACTGGAAGCATCGGCGCTCGGGTGATCGAGTTAGAACCTGGCTTTGTCCGCGTTCAACTCAAAGATCGGCGTGCGGTCAGGAATCACCTCAACTGCGTCCACGCCATTGCCCTCGTGAACCTCGGAGAAGTGACCAGCGGGCTGGCGATGCTCACGGCTCTACCCAAGGGCGTTCGCGGTATTGTGACCGGTCTGTCTATTGAGTACATCAAAAAGGCCCGGGGGACTTTGATCGCCGAGAGCCGGGCCGAACCCCCACAGAACATCACAGAGACCGTCGACTTTGACATCGTCGCCGATATCAAGAACAAGGATGGCGAGATCGTCTCCAAGGCCCATGTCACCTGGCGCCTTAGCCCGCCTCGGACTTCCCAAAGCGAAAGCGCCGCGCAAGAAGCGGTCTCTAAGAACTAAGTGGCTAGTTCGGGGAGGCTTGGCCCTCGTAAATGAGTGTCCGTTGACCTTGAGCATCGAGGAGATAGATCGGCTTATCCGAGGGATTCCTGACCTCAATGATTTCAGAGAGTCCTGCTCTCTGGGGTTTTTGCAGCTCTTCTGTGGAAGTCATCACAACGACAGGGGCATCCTCGGTCGGGGCGCGAATAATTTTCAGAGAGATCTCGCGCTTGCGGGTATTGATGACGACTCCGGGTGAATAGTAGAGAGTCTCTGAGAGCGGTTGATACTCAATTCGAATCGATTGATTGCGCTGCTTGATAACATTCTTGATGGTCACGTTGCCGGGTTCGTAGATGCGGACTTGACTGCTTTTGTAGAGAGTTGCGCAACCCCCACATAGTCCAACTATGATGGCAAAGGCGAGCATCGATTTTTCAGAGCGTTTCATCGAAGAATGTCCTTTAAAGAT
>JARGOJ010000463.1 GCA_029210225.1 Planctomycetota bacterium | reverse complement strand
CGAGTTCTTCAAGAATTTCGGGTTCGCAGAATTGGCGAAGACAAGGATCGTCCAATTGATCTTCGAGTGATCGCAGCCACCAATCGCGACCTTGAGCAAGAAGTGGAGCGCGGCGCCTTTCGGGAAGACTTACTGTTCCGCTTGGATGTCATTCGATTGGAAGTCCCCGCGCTGCGAGATCGTCGTAGCGACATTCGTGAGTTACTCAATCACTTCCTAAGCCTTCACGGCACAACCTATCAACGAGCAACCCCTTCATTAAATGACGAACAATGGACAAGCCTTGCGTCCCATCAATGGCCAGGGAACATACGAGAATTAGAAAACACAGCGCGGCGCATCATCCTTTTGGGCGCCGATGCCGCCCTCGCCGAGCTGCGGCGCAGACAAAAGCCACCGAGCGCCGCAGAAGCCAAGACAACAAGCTCCACGTCCTCCACAGATGAGGTTCTCCCCTTGAAGGATGTTGTCCGTCAAGCAACGCGGGACGCCATTGTTCAGGCTCTCAGGGTCAGTGATGGGTCTCGAACGCAGGCGGCAGCGCTCTTGGGAGTCAGCCGCAAGACGTTATTTAACAAAATGCAAGATTTGGGGATACGGGAAGAGTCGAAGTGGACTTAGTTTCAAAAAAAGTAAAAAGCTTAAATAACACCCATGGGCCAATTCGAATAGGCTCTCCAACAAACAGCAAAATTGAGATCAGTCGCAGCCATCGCCCGATTTGCTAACATTGCACGACAAGGTCCCATAAAACTCCCTGTCATACAGTCAGGAATCACAGTGTTTGAGCGCCGCATATTGCCCCAGGTCGGCTCCATTTTCGCCGGGCACACCCTTGAGCGAGAGCTTGGCCGTGGAGGCATGGGCATTGTATTCCTCGCCCGTGGGAACATGGGGCCTGTCGCTATTAAGGTGCTCACAGGCTCGGACCATCCCCAATCGGAGCAACGCTTTCTCCGGGAAGCTCAAGCCCTCGCCGAAGTCGGTGCACTGCGCCATATCGTCGGTATTCACACTTCTGGAATCGCTGACGGTTTCCGATATATTGTTACCGAGTTCATTGAAGGCGAAGATCTCAGCCACAAACTTGAAACGCCATGGCCCGTTGAGGACGCCCTCCGCTTCATCATTAAAATTGCCGGAGCAGTCTCTAAGCTTCACGCTCGGGCTGTCATTCACCGCGATCTAAAGCCCTCCAACATTCTTATCCGTCAATACGACTCCGAACCAATCATCGCCGATTTTGGCATCGCTCGTCTCGACTCTGCAGACACACTCACCAAAACCGGCGAGTTTCTCGGTACTCCTCATTACATGTCCCCAGAACAAATGGAAGGAAAAGCGATCGGTCCAGCCACCGACATCTGGTCCCTCGGCTGCATCCTCCACCATATGCTCGCCGCGTCTCCTCCCTTCAACTCCGAGAACGCCCTCGAACTCATGGCCCGTGTAGCGGCGTCCGAACCTGAAGAGATTAGCCTCGATTCAAAAAGCACAAGCCAATCCGTAAAACGAATACTCTCCAAAGCCCTCGCCAAAGAAAGCTCCAAGCGCTACTCCTCGGCCGATCTTATGGCCGCCGATTGCCAAAGGGTCCTCGACGGCAATGTCCTCTCTTCCCCGAATCAGTTCAAGAAGATGCTCGTCATAGGGCTCATCACTTGCTCCATCGGGCTCGCGGTTTTAATCACATTGAACATCCGCCAAAGGCTAGAACGATCTCGTCTTGACCTCGCTGTTCAACAAAGCAAGAAAGAGCTTCAATCCCAAGTTCAATTGATTGAATCGAATCTAGAAGACCATCTCATCACTCATTTACTTGACTCCGATTTAACAAACAATAATCATCCAGACTGCAATGAAAACCAGCGATTAATCCGCGCCATAAAAACAACAGAGATCGCCGCAAAAGAGGCCGCCATTGGATCCCAAGTCGATTCAGCAGTCGTCGGTGACATTCGCCATGCGCGAGCTTTGACAGCTATCGAGGATGCCAAATTAGCGCGCAGCCTCGTCAAACGCCGAAAAGAAAAATCAGGCCCCATGGCGATTGGAGTCGGTCTGTTTCGAGACGGTGATTTCGCCGCAGCCAAAGCTGTCTTCTCGCGTCAACGCAACTCCGACTTAGCAGGCTTTGCCATAGCGGTCTGCAACAAGAGACTTGGCCAGCGAGAAGCGGCCTGGCAAGACCTCTTGATCCTCGAAAGAAAGCACCAGTCTCCCGGGCTCAAAAAGGCCGCGCAGCGCTTGAAAGAACAACTTGTTCTTGAATGGGTCATCGCTGTAAACACAACAACAAGATCCTCCGCGAGGACCGTTATTGAATTAGCAAAACAATTAGGTCGGGCGAAAGAGCAAGCCCGCCTATGGGAGACGCTCCAGAATGGATTAAACAGACAGCTCTCAAAACTGGAGACCCGAAAAGCCATTCTCCTGTTTCGCAATTGCGAGCTTGCACAGGGTTCTGAGCACCGCTTCCCCGTCCCAAAACCGAATGGTTCCCTACGCCTGGCCCTCGCAAAAGATGCGGAGAAGCGCAGAGATATGGCCTCGCTCCGACACTATTTAGTGCTCCGTCGCGACTTCCCAAAAATTGAAATACCACCCCAGTATCACATTGATTTGAATGGAGTCATTCTGCAGAAGAAAGTTGGAGACCTGCTAACCTTGTTTAGGCTCCAAAAATCAGAGATCACACTGGATGCGGTCATTGAACTGACGCGAATGAGCGTTCGCACCTTCTCGTTAAGCAATGAAGAAATCATACCCGCTGCCCAGCGGGGGCATCTGGACCGACTCGTCGCACAGAGACCAGCCGATCCAGTATTACGTTTCTGGCGGGCAAGACTGCAAAAAGTCGGAGCGAAGCAACGAGTCGAAGATCTAAGCCATGCCCTAGCCCATGGTCTCCCCAAAGCGTTCAAAGGAGAAGCCTTGCGCTGGCGAGGAACTCGCTATGAAGCGGACTACAAAGAACTCGGTTTGTCTAGAAAAGTTAGCTTAGAGTGGGCGCTGAGAGATTTGAAAGAGGCGCTGGAGCTGCCAGCAAGCAATCCCGACCTCATCGCCATCTCATTTATCAATATGGTGCTCCATCATAAGCTCGAAAAACGAGAGAAGGTGAGTCTTCTCAGGGCGGCCAAAAATTTCCGAGACTTTAGTCGACTGCGTATTCAAGGAACAGATGCAGAGCTTGCTAAAGGCCACCCATGGGGCGCTGGCTTAGTGAAATATCGCATCCGACTAGGGCTCAAGATTTCCGAAGCAGACTATCTAGATGCTTTGATTCAGCACCGATTCGGGAACTGTGACAAGACCGAAAGTCTCCTCACAAAGTTCCTCGACAAAGACGTGCGAGATGAACGCATTCCCAACTTCTTAGCCAACTGCGCGCTAAAACGAAGGCGCTACAAATTGGCCAGACGAGCACTCAATAGCTCGAAACAACGGAACAAGCTTTGGCATAACTTGTCTAGCCAGTTAAAAAAGCGTGGTTATTGAAAGCCTCGCCTGAATGTCTCCAAAAACTGGACTATTCAGACTGGCAACTCCTCTAATAGCAAACGATTCCTCCGTCCCTAACCCGTTGTTCTCCTAGTTGACCGTCACGCTCCCCAGGATTCCTGCGTTGGGATTGATTGGGTTACTCAAGCCATCAGAGACGGCAAGCATCTCAACGGTGACCGCTTTCTCCCCGGCGGTGACTCCGGAGCCAATGTCTAAAGTGATCGTTCCAAGCACACCAGAAGAAATGGCATTCATGTTGACATCGAAGACGACCACGCGAAGGCGATTACCATTCACCACATCAACTTGAAAGTCCTTACCAGCCGCAGTAGAAGCTGCTCCGACAGCATTGCTGTTAAGCGTAATGTTCGCTGGGAGCACAATCTCAAAACTAATTGTGGAAGGAGTATCTGTGCCATTGACATCCAAAAGAACAGGCATAGTCACAGTCTGACCCGCCGTCCCCGTCACCTGTCCTAACAGAACCGCTGTTTTGTCTCTATTGACAGTCACAGCGACTGTTTGGTTTGGCAAGTTTGGAACTGTGACGGTCAGAGTCGCAGCCCCGGCATTTCTTCCGGTGACAAAGCCCGTCGCCGAGACGCTTGCGATGTTAGGATCGGACGAGGTGAAGGATGCTACCGAAGTAAAATCGGTCATCCCTGTGTTATTGCCGGTCGCGGTCAATTGTTGAGAATCACCATTGCCGAGAACTAATGCGTTCGGATTGACCGCAAAAGCTGAAGCAATGTCATTTGTGACGGAGACAGTCGTCATAGCCGTCCCATTGCTCACGACGACTGTCGTGGCTCCGTTGCCTGTTGCGGTAAGGAGGCCTGCGGGGCTGACAGTCACGACGTTCACATCATTAGAAACATAAATCGTTCCCGTTGACATGGCTGTCAAATCCTTCATGACGGCGCCAAAGGTTCCAGTAATTGCCAATTGCTGTGTTTGGCCGAGCACAGTGAATGCTGCGGAAGCTGGCACGGACGCGATCGAATCAGGATCGACAGTCACTGTGACAGCCGCTATCACAGTGACACCGTTGTTCGTCGTGGTGATCATCGCCGAGCCATTATTGACAGCCGTAACAAGCCCAGTGCTGTTTACAGCAGCGACGGTAGCGTCACTGGTGGCGAAAGTGCTGGCCGCAGTGATGTCAACGTTTGTCAAGCCCTCACGAATCGTCAGTTGTTGAGTTGACCCCACTCCAACGAAGGCTGTGAGAGTAATCGATGCTGGATCGACCGTGATAAATCGATCTCTAAACGTTGCTTGGAGAGTGTTCGATGTCACGGTGTTGTTAAAGCCGATCGTGGTCGCAGTGATATCAGTCATCTGATTATTCTGCGCAGCACCCGACGACAAAGTCACAGACGCCATCCCATTGACAGTGGTCGCGCTACTCGCTGAAAGCATGCCGACAGTGCTCTGAAAATTAACAACGGTCCCATCTGGAATCGCTCCTGCGCCGCTCACCGGAGTCAATGTAGCAGTGATCGTCGCGAAATCAACGCCGTTTGTAGCCACGGTTGTTTTGTCAATTTGTATCGCGATCATCTGCGTCGTATTCGGCAGAGAGTCGATCGAAACAGTGTCTGTCTGCCCTCTATTACTCGCTTGGATTGTGACCATTCCGGGAGTTAATCCAGTGACCAGTCCATCCGCTGAAACCGAAGCAATCGCCGGATCGGAAGATGTATAAACTGTTCCACGGGCAGCCGGCGTTTGGTCTCTCATGAGACTGCCAAAAGTTCCCGAGACCGCCAATTGTTGAGTGTCGTTCACATTGATAAGTAAATTTGTTTTAGGGGTCGCGTTGATTGAATCGGGAGTGACATCGACAGTCACAGAGAAGGTCACCGTGACCCCTGCATTCACAATACTCACCGTTGTCATTCCATTGTTGACCGCCGTCACGAGCCCACCATTACTAACCGTCACGACGTCTGTATCATTGGATGTATAGGTGGTCGCCGGATCATTCGTAATGTCGGCGTTTGTCACGCCGTCGAGGACCATGAGCTGCTGAGTTGATCCCGCGTTCATAAACGTTGTCAAAGTCGCAGAGGCTGGCACGACCGTCAAGAAGCGATCGCGAATGGTGACCTGCTCTGTATTGGAAAGCACCCGGCCGCCAAATTCGAGCACGTTCGCGCTGATATCAATAACATCCCCGTCAACCGCCGTTCCAGAACTGAAACCAACTCTGGCAAAGCCATTGATAATGGCCGCTTGACTCGCTGCCAGGCTTCCACCGGTCGCCGAGAAATTCACCAGGGTTCCGTCAGGGAGAGGGTTGCCCGCGAGATCGAGCCCAGAAACACTGACTGTAATACTATTAAGATTTTGAGCAGCCAAAAAAGTGTTGCTGAGGGTGAGGGTCAGGCTCGCTGTACTGGTTGGGACGACGGTGATCACCGCTGTCGCCATTTGACCACCATTGCTTGCGGTGATACTCGCAGTCCCCGCTTTTTGAGCCGTCACGACCCCATCGACATCAACGCTGAGGATTGTCGGATCGCTGGAAACATAATTGGTTCCAGTCGCCCCCTTGGTGAAGTCAAGATTGTTTCCATTCACCACGCCGTTAAGCGACAACTGAACAGTATCAAACGGCTTCGCGATAGAAATAGTGGAGGGCACAAAGTTGATTGAATTGGGAGAGAGCGCCACCAACACGCTGGCTTTCTCAACGCTCGTTCCATTGCCCGTGTTTGTGATTGTAATTGTCGAACGTCCAGGACCCACGGCGGTCACAAGCCCGGCCTGAGTGACTGTTGCCACACTAGGACTTGAGCTGACATAGCTTGTTTGAAAGTTGCCTGTTACCAAAGTGTTCGTAAACGAGTCCGTCACCATGAGCTGCTGCGACGCTCCAGCGCCGCTGAGCGTGCTTAAAGTGATCGTGCTTGGATTCACTTGAAGCACCCGTGTTTGAACGGCAACGGTCGTGGAAGCGCTTTGAGTCTGTCCATCAACATCTGTTATCCGAGCCGTGATTTTGATTGTCTCTCTAGCCCTGCTACCGCCAGAAAGCAGGGTAACCTGGGCCACTCCACCGCTTGATTGCGTCTGGCCGCTTGAGAGCGTGCCGCGATCTGTCGAGAAACGCACCGTCGTGTCAGCAGCCGTAACTGTCGGCGAAAGCGCCGCTAAGCTCACCGAAATAACGGCCATATCAGTGTTGTCCGCTGCCAGCTCTAACTTGTCTGATGAGATTGTGAGCGCGACAGGCGCTGTTGGGTCGGCGATTTTAACCATTGCTGTGCCCGACACACTCTGACCATCAAGATCAACGTCAATCACGACATTTTCCCCAATAGTCGTTCCAGAACGATAAATGGATTGTGCCATCATCGCCCCGTCCGCTTGGGCGAGTCGTAAAACGCGGGATTGGGCTGCCGAAAGAGATCCCGATCCGGTTGTGACACTGAAGTTAAACAAAGCGTCAAAGGGCGATCCCAGACTATTTCCAAAGGAACGAATGTTGATAATGCTCGCATCGCTTCCGTTCGCGGCCAGCGTCGTGCGGCTCGGATCAACGACTATCCGAGAAACTGTCAATTGAGGATCGACAGCGGCGCGCC
>JARGOJ010000462.1:2578-7112 GCA_029210225.1 Planctomycetota bacterium | reverse complement strand
TCACGGCCTAATGAGCAGTCAGAGCCCATGGATTTAAGGATGACAGAGCACTAGGTCCACAACTAGAAGCAATAGACCAAAATTGACATTAAAACCGTCCTACTTGAGGTAACAGTCTATTGATTTGTGTACAAAAAAGGAGCCGGATGAGAAAACGCAATCGCCTGTTTGTATCAATTGCACTCGTGGGAATACTCTATCCTTGGATTGGATTGAGCGCGCAAACGAATGACGAGGATGAAGAATTAAAGACATTAAAAAAGCGGATTGCGAAGCTTGAAACGGCTTATCAAAAGCAAATCGATGAATTAAAAAAGATCGTCACTGAGCAACAGCGTCAGATTGAATTCTTACAGCGCCATTTACGATTGCCAATAAGACTGAAGAATGGAAAAGTGGTCAAGGACCCATTTCATTTGCTCTCCGGCGATTTGCCAAAACAAAAAGAATTCGTCCCTCCAAAAGAGAAGGCTCCTAAAAAAGCACCTAAGGTCATTGAACGTGATGCAAACACTTCTATCGTCCGTGCGGATCTTCGTTGGCTGAAGGACAATCAAAACGCCGATGGATCTTGGTCAAGCCCTGGTCACAAACACGACGTCGCCACCACCTCCCTTGCAATCCTGAGTTTTCTAGGCAGTGGCCATACCCACCGCTTCGGAACTTTCAAACGCAGCGTGACAAAGGGATTGAATTGGTTAAAGAAGCAGCAAACAGAGCAGGGGAGCATGAAAGTCCCGGGCGATGCCCAAGCGCCTCTCTTCGACCAAGCTCTCGCAACAATGGTCCTCTCAGAGAGCTTTGCGATCTCCCGAGACTTCAAACTCAAAAAATGTGCCCAGCGCGCGAATGATTGCCTACTCTTAATGCGAGGAGACTCGGGGTGGGGTTGGTCTTCACGAGTTAAGAATGGCAATACAGTGATGACAAGTTTCGCCGTGCTCGCGTTCAAAGCAGGAAAAACAGGAGGCCTGAAGATTCCCAAGGAAGCCTTTTCTCACGCCACAAAGTTCTATGAGAAAGTGACCGGTGAGAATGGCTTGGCTGGTTATAAAAAAGCAGGCGACGGACACTCTTTATCGACAAGAAAGGGCAAAGGTCCCATTGTGCCGCTTTTTACCAGCGCAGCCTGTATCAGTCGAATTTTTTGCGGGCTAAAAACCAGCTCAAACGCGCTTTCCAAATCGTATCTAAAACTTGCTGAGCACAAACCTGAGACAGCGCTGAACGAGCCTCTCTATTGGTATTTCGGAACCTATTCAATGTTTCAAAAAGGAGGCCCAAATTGGAAACAATGGAGTCGACAAATGAAGTCGGTCTTGTATCCAGCGATTGAAAAGTCCGGGTCAACAAAACCTCAGGGAGTCATTGGCGAGCTGTGTGGTCGGGCAGGGTCGACAGCTTTGTCAGCATTAACTTTGGAGATTTACTACCGGTACACGCGCCAATACCCGCGTGCCACTGGCAAGTAAGTTATTGCTTGGAGACGTAAACCCAAACTTCGTCGGCGCTCTTGCGCTCTGCATAAAACGCGATGCCCATCTTGCTCCAAACATCGTAGAGGGGTTGGGGCTCCCACTTGTGCATGATAATGATCAATGAACCAGGATCCAGATCTCTCGTCGCCTCATTGATCGGAAGCATGGGGTCGGCGTCTAAGCGCTCGTCGCTGGCTAAGAGATCAATGACTCGGCTTGGAATGCCATCCGCCCAATCAGGCTTCTCTGCAGGGCTCTGGGGCAGACTATGAGAGCATTTAAGCGGCCTCTTCGTCTTCACATTCAGGAAGCTGTCTATTTCGGCGAGCAGCTCGGAGGACCGTCTGCCTGTCATGGCTGCGATGCGCCCGAGGGTTATTCGCGGCGGCATGAGCTTTCTCATAAGGGGATTGCGAAGCCGGGAGAAGTCGTGGGGATTGAGCGCGATGAAGAACTCAAGTAGGTCTTCGTCGGCCTTTAAGACCTTGGATAGCTTCGTCTTCTCGTTAAATTCCAAGCTCATCGTTTTGCGTGCTTCTTTCATTATAGAACTCATTGCGTCTCCGTTTCATAGCAAACAGAGTAAATGCTCTTGCGAATGGAGTGCCAATCCTCATTTCAGTCCAAGGCGTTGAGCGAGATGATGAAGGTTTCCCCGATGCACTCCAAGGCTCCGTGCAGCCGCCGCCCAATTTCCTGAAAAGGCCTCGACCCGTTCTTCGATGAGCTTTCTCTTAAAGGCGTCCACCGCGTCACCGAGGCTCAGCTTCGATTCTTCTGTGAGCCTTATCTCTGGCTCTTCATCGGGCACTGAGCTCATGCCGTGATTGAGTTCAAAATCGACGAGCTCTGCTCCTAGAATCAAGGTCGGCCGGTCTTTCTGGCGGAACATGGCCTTGAGGAGAATTCTGTGAATCAGGTTTTCAAGCTCGCGGACGTTGCCAGGCCAGGAGTAGGAGCAAAGCGCTCTGCGCAGGGCCGAGGTCATGCGCGCTGGTTGAAGCGCCATCCGACGCCTGGCTTTGTCGAGGAAGTGGCCGGAGAGGAGAGGAATATCATCTTTGCGATCTCTGAGGGCTGGGACATTGATTGGGAACACATAGAGGCGGTGATAGAGATCGGAGCGAAAGCGACCGGCCTCGACTTCGAGCTTCAAGTCGCGATTGGTCGCGGCGATCACTCGAACGTCGACGGTGTCCACTTTGTCTTGCCCAATGCTCTGTATCTCGCCATTTTGAATGGTCCGAAGCAGCTTTGCCTGGAGGCTGAGAGGCAGCTCTCCGACTTCGTCGAGGAAGATGCTTCCGCCGTCCGCCGCCCGAAACTTCCCGGCGCGATTGCGCTCGGCGCCGGTGAAGCTGCCTCGGGTGTGGCCAAAGAGTTCGCTCTCCGCCAAGGCTTCCGGGAGGGCCGCGCAGTTGACATAGATGAGCGCCTTGCGTCGCCGCGCCGATTGCCAATGGATGGCTCGGGCGACCAACTCCTTTCCAACGCCAGTTTCTCCAGTGATGAGCACCGACAGGTCGCTCTGAGCGGCGAGGTCCAAATCTTGCCGGGTCTGCTCAATCGCCGGTGACACGCCGAGGATGTCCCCACCGCTGCGGACATGGGCGGCGCGGAGCAGCTCTTCGGTGACCACCCCGTGGTGGTTGATGCGATGTTCTAAGGCCTCGATCAACTGAGCGGCGCGGATCGTCGCTCCCGAGAGGGCGCCGAGCATTTCTAGTAGCCCATCTTCGAGAAGGTCGAAAGCCTTGGGATCGAAGGCATCTAAGGTTAAGACCCCGACTAGCTCCCCTGAGATTTTTAGCGGGCAACCGAGGCAAGCGTGGATCTTATGGGTGAGGGTTTCTTCACCATTAACAAAGCCATCGAAGGGGTCTGGCAGTTGGCTCGTGGCCGGAAAGCGCTTCGGCCCCTTGGACTGACAAATTAGCTCAAGGCGAGGGTGATCCTTGCTCAAGAAGCGGTAGCCGAGAATCTCGGGAACAAGCCCCTGGCTCGCCACCGGCTTCAAGATGCCCTTATCCCAGAGTAACAAGCAGGCTGCATCGCAAGGAATGAGGCTCATTATGGCAGAGAGCAAGCGCTGGTAGCGCGACTCTGCGACGAGGGATGAGGTCAGGTCTAGGGCAATGGGTAGGAAGGCATCAATATTCATGTTGTCCATTCCACAACAAAGTTGTGATTGCGACAACAAGCAAGCGTTATTAAATTAACAACGGAGTCGCGGAGAGGCGCATATATTCATACATCATCTTTTGGTCCGTGCTTTGCCTATGTCGTGGCTTGTAACCGAACACAAAGGAGATGTGTCATGTCAGGGCAAAAGGCCTATTTAACGCTGAAGAGACTTTGGATTCTTCTCGCCGTCGTCGTATGCGCGACGTTTTTCATTCTTGGCTTTGGAGGGAAAGAAATTTACCGCCAGGCCCCACCCATCCCGCGAGTCATCAAGTCGACAAATGGGACCGTCTATGCCAGTGAAGACGACATCCTCTCAGGCCAACAGGTTTGGCAAAGCATGGGGGGCCAACAAGTCGGCTCCATCTGGGGCCACGGAGCCTATCAAGCTCCAGACTGGACCGCCGATTGGCTTCACCGGGAAGCCACAACCCTCCTCGATATCTGGGCTCAACGTGATTTCAAGAAGAAATACGCCGATCTGGGAGTCGAGCGCCAGGGAGCCCTGAAAGCGCGGCTAAAGAAAGAGTTGAGGACCAATAGCTTCAACTCAAGCGATCGAAGCGTCACCCTCTCTGAGGATAGGTTGCAAGCGATCAACGCGACCGCGAAGCACTACAAAGCGCTTTTCTCAGGAGATCCTGAGCTCGCCGAACTACGAGAGTTCTATGCCCTCAAGAACGTCAGTTTGCCTGACCCCGAGCGGCAGCAACAGATGACCCAGTTCTTCTACTGGACCTCCTGGGCCGCCTCCACCAATCGGCCAGACACAGAGCTGACTTACACCAACAACTGGCCCCACGAGCCGCTCATTGACAACGTACCGAGCTCCGCCAATCTGATGTGGTCGTTCTTCAGTATCATCGTACTGA
>JARGOJ010000462.1:0-2514 GCA_029210225.1 Planctomycetota bacterium | reverse complement strand
TTGGCCCTAGAACATCACGAGCCTCCCCTGGAAGCTCCCGCCACAGACCCAATGGAAGCCTTGCCCCTCACCGACTCTATGCGAGCGACAGTCTATTATGTCATCGCTGTGCTTGGGCTCTTTTTAGTTCAAGTAGTCTTAGGAGTTATCACCGCCCACTTCACCGTGGAAGGCCAGGCCCTTTATGGCATTCCCATCGGAGAATACCTGCCCTATTCCCTGTCCCGCACCTGGCATATCCAAGCGGGCATCTTCTGGATCGCCACAGCGTTCCTTGGCGCCGGTTTGTTTCTCGCGCCGCTCATTGGCGGAAAAGAGCCTCCTTACCAAGCTCTCGGCGTCAAAATCTTGTTTGGAGCCCTGCTCGTCGTCGTCATTGGCTCCATGACCGGGGAGGCCTTGTCCATTCATCAAGTCTTAGACTTGGACTGGAGTTTCTGGTTCGGTCACCAAGGCTATGAATATGTTGACCTGGGCCGCTTCTGGCAATTCCTCTTATTCGGCGGCTTGTTAATCTGGCTCGTGCTCATGC
This sequence comes from Planctomycetota bacterium, assembly GCA_029210225.1. Taxonomy (GTDB): domain Bacteria; phylum Planctomycetota; class J058; order J058; family JARGOJ01; genus JARGOJ01. Next base: position 1,982 of record JARGOJ010000462.1, on the reverse strand, counting down.
TCCGCGCCGTGCTTCCAGCCCTTAAGAGACCTGGCCCGAAACAATCTTTAGTCGGTCTCTTTGTGGCCTCCACTATCGCCATTGCCTTGTTCTACGGCGCCGGCTTCTTCTATACAGCGCGGACTCACCTCTCAGTGGCTGAGTATTGGCGCTGGTGGGTGGTCCATCTGTGGGTTGAAGGATTCTTCGAGGTCTTTGCGACTGTGGCGATTTCATTCATCTTCTGTCAATTGGGTCTGGTTACTGGGAAGAGCGCCGGACGCGCCGCCCTGTTCTCGACCTCTGTCTTTCTCGTCGGAGGCATCCCCGGAACCTTTCACCACCTCTACTTTTCGGGTACCCCCGTCGCTGTCATGGCCGTGGGAGCAAGCTTCTCGGCCCTAGAAGTCGTCCCCCTTGTCTTGATTGGCTTTGAAGCCTGGGAGACCTATAAGCTGGGACAAGGTCCAGACTGGCTGGTCAAATATCGCTGGCCGATTCACTTCTTCCTCGGGGTCGGCTTTTGGAACCTCGTCGGAGCCGGCCTCTTTGGCTTCTTGATCAATCCGCCGATCTCGCTTTACTACATGCAGGGATTGAACCTAACCCCTGTCCACGCTCACACAGCGCTCTTTGGAGTCTATGGATTATTGTCTCTTGGCTTAGTCTTAGTGATTCTCCGGAAGTTAACCGGAGACACTCCGTGGAACGAACGCTGGCTCCGAATCTCTTTTTGGGGAATGAATATCGGGCTGGCGCTTATGGTCCTGCTCAGCTTACTGCCAATCGGCATTATGCAAACTATTGAGAGCATTGACACAGGCCTTTGGTCGGCCCGCTCTGCAGATTTCCTCAGCCAACCTCACATGGAAACCCTGCGCTGGTTGCGTGTGATCGGCGACACAATCTTCTTCTTTGGCGCTGTCGCGCTTGTTTACTGGGCCGTCGGCCTGTGGACAGGGAAGTCGCTGTTGGCGCCCAAGGCTGCTAAAGAAGCCGAGGCCTAAGCCGATCCTGCTTCATTGATACCTACCAAGCTTAGGGGCCCTCAGTGGTCCCTAAGCTTTTTTTAATGGATCACAAACCTGCTCAGAGACCTTCGCCAGCGACGACATTGAGGCGCTCGCGGAAATTGGACAGGACTTTGAGGATATCCTCTAAAGGCTCTTCTTCCAAGGCACCAATTGTCTTGTAGGATTTGTCCAGCGTTCCGACGACGAAGTAGTCGTCCTTACCGAGATTCTGGAGTTCCTTAATTTCGCCAATATCGTAGTCCGCGATCAATTGGCTTTTCAGGGTCAAATTCAATTTTTTTTCTTGGACGACGACAATCTTGCACTTAGCACAGAACTTTGTATCCATTGGGATCGATTGAAGACCATGCTGATAGGCATCAATTAAAAAACGGAACTTGCGCAGTTTCGTTTTCGCGCCGCAGTGGACACAGCGAGAGAAGCCCTGCCCTGGATAAATATTCAAGAAGAACGAGTATTGAGGCTTGGCCTTACCAATCAAGGCTGTCTGACTCGTTGGCGGTCCCTCCCTCAGCAGCTCGTTCACCTCTTTTAGGTCGAAGGCCGAAGGGTCGTAATCGTCGGGGACCCAATCCACAAGATCTGGGTCGCGATCTTTCTCTTTCTGCTGAAAGTAGTCGAGGATTCGTTCGTGACCCCAGACCCCACCACAATCCTCCAAAGGACAAGCGCGCTCACCCTCAAGGCAAAGCGGCAAGATGTCTTCCGAGGCTTTCAATCTCTTCTCTAAGACAATCGTGTGCCGCCAATCATCGCCAAAATCATAGACGTAGTGGAACTTCTGCCCTTTCTTTTTGAGCAAGGTCCCCACAGGGACGAGCAGCTCATCCTCGTAGCGCTTGGGGTCCATGTCTGTGTTCAAATCGGCATATTGCTTTTTGCCAAATTGAAAGTAGTGAAGGTGACCATCGAACCAACCCATGACATCTTGAATCACAAAGTGCAAATCGCTCAGGCTCGTCGAATAAT
>JARGOJ010000461.1:4318-7117 GCA_029210225.1 Planctomycetota bacterium | reverse complement strand
GTCACCCTTCCCCTCGGTTTTTACCTCTGGAATGGTCAAGGCATGCACTTCGGGCTCAAAGAAGGATCCATTCGTCCTATAGATTCCTATGGGATGGCATTGATTGCGATTGTGACAGTGATTGTTGAGTTAAGCCTTAGTCATTAGATATCAATTTAATTTCGACACAGAGAAACTCTCTTTTACTATTTAATCAATACGGGATCGGGAATCATTGTCCAGAGCGGCCGGGAAATCGACTCAAGGCCCCGGTCAAGGTCCTTCTGGGCCTCATGTGATTCCTGTGTTTCAAATTCGCCTAGCAATCCAGGCTTTCATTTCCAATGCCTGCAAAGTAAAAGAGTCTCTCAAACAATAAAATCCGAATCTTCCCCCCATCCCCCTTTCTCACTCTTTTCCCCTGAAGGTCATTCCTATGATCCTCCACAATAACAGCCCCCTCCTCGATTCCATGACCCTCAGCGAGATCGCAGGGCATCCGATTTGGTTGAAAATGGACGCGCTTCAACCAACGGGCTCTTTTAAAATTCGCGGGGTTGGCCTCATGTGTCAACGGGCCTTCGAGCGCGGCGAAAAACACTTTGTCTGCTCTTCCGGGGGCAACGCTGGACACGCTGTTGCCTTCGCTGGGCGCAAGCTCGGAGCAAAAGTGACGGTCGTGGTCCCTGAAACCACCCCCGAGTTTATGAGGCAGAAAATCGCCGCTCAAGGCGCGACTGTAAGGGTTGAAGGCAGCGTTTGGGATGAAGCCGATCAAGTGGCCCGAGCCCTAGCCGCAGAAGCTGGCTGTTGTTATGCGCCGCCCTTCGATCATCCAGATCTTTGGGAAGGACATAGCACCCTTGTCGATGAGCTGGTCGCGGCCAATTACAAGCCGGGCTCGATTGTTGTCGCGGTTGGAGGAGGAGGCTTGTTTTGTGGCGTGGTGGAGGGCTTGCAGAGAGTGGGCTGGACCGACGTTCCTGTCTTTGCGATGGAGACCGAGGGGGCTGCGTCCTTTGCGGCCTCGAAGAGCGCTGGGGAGCTTGTCACGATCCCTGGGATTACGAGCGTGGCGAAGTCTCTCGGAGCCCGGCGGGTTTGTAAACAAGCTCTTGAATGGTCGAAAGTTCATCCGGTCACGGCTCTACAAGTCTCGGACCGTCAAGCGGTGGACGCTTGCTTGAACTTCTGTGATCAACACCGTATTCTGGTGGAGCCTGCCTGCGGAGCCGCGTTAGCCGCTGTGTATGAGAAGGCCTTTGAGCCAATAGGCGAATCAACCCTGGTTGTCGTCTGTGGAGGCGCCGCTGTGACGCGCTCCCAACTAGAGCTCTGGGATAAAACTGTGGAGAGAGCCCAATAGGGCAACAAATATGGCCGAGAAAAAGATCTTAAAAGCCAAGGACTACACCTCTCCTGAGCTTTTCGGGCTTGAACTGGAGCGCATCTTCAACCATTCCTGGCATTACGTTGGGCATGTGGATCAGGTTGCGACTCCAGGGCAACACTTCGCCACTGTCGCGAACAATGTCCGAGTTATCGTGGCTCGCGCCATGGATCACACACTCAAAGCCTATGTGAATGTCTGTAAACACCGAGGCTCCGAGATCATTCGCCAAGGAGAAACCGGGCAGAGCAAACTCTTAAAGTGCCACCTCCACGGCTGGTTTTGGGACCTCAACGGCGACTTCAAGGGCGGGCCCTTCAGCCCAAAAGAGAAGCCTGAAAAAGCCAAGAAGCTCGCCCTCAAATCCCTCGCCGTGCAATGCCTCGGACCCTTCCTCTTCGTTGCTTTTGAGACGGATATCCTGCCCTGGAAGGGCATCACCAAGGTGCTCGCTAAGCAGCTCGCCGATCCCAAGCTAGGTCTGCATCAGCTCAAATTCAAAGAGCGCCGCACCTACGCCGCCGCCGCCAACTGGAAGCTGGTCATCGAGAACTATATGGAGGCTCAAGCATGTGTCCTCTGGCCTCGTCGAGCTCAGCCGAAAAAATCCGTCAAGTGGGGGGCGAATCGCAAAAACAAAGACCCCATGTGCATGAACAATTGCCTCTGGCCCTTCTTTCTCCTTAAGCTCGACCCGGGCTCGAAGAATGCATCCGTTCATGTGGTTCAACCAATCTCCGAAGGTCACACCCTGATTCACTGCGATTATTACCTCGCTGAGGACGCCTCCCAAGATCATGGCCTGGTTTGGATGCACTTCATGGACCGAGTCCAGCGCGACGACATAGACACCATCGAGCAGGCTCAGGAGAAGCTCGCCACAGAAGCTCGCCCGACGAGCCATACTCAAGAGCAGCGAGACCGAGGCATTCACCACTTCCAAGCCCTGGTCAAAGACTTCCTCGCCGGGCGCTACTCAGGACGCCTTCAAAAGGTGTAGCCGAAGAAGCTGGCCCTGCTACAACAGCGTTCGCGACCGCTAAAAATAAAGAACTGCGCCAGCTGCAACATCTTCACCGCGTCTTCTCCCAATTGGTCTCGCCACGGCGTTCCCTGACAATGGAGATCGTGGAATCGGTTCTCTGTCAGTGCTTGAGACATGAGCGATCCCATAGTGCTGTTCATGGCCCAAAGGCCCTCTGGGGTCAGCAAGACAATGCGGTTTTGATAGGCCCGGCGCCAACCCGGGCCATACACCGCGAAGGTATCCAGGACATGTTGGTAAAGCTCTTCGCTGTCTCCTATAAACTCACAGTGTGCCTCCGCACGCCCCGAAACAGACGATCTCAGGTCGACGTAAAGCCTTGAACCATCGCCACCAAAGCGCGGCAGGCTGACCTTCTCGAAGACCTCTTTCGCGGTCCCAATGG
>JARGOJ010000461.1:0-4308 GCA_029210225.1 Planctomycetota bacterium | reverse complement strand
TGTGGAGCACATCGACCATGGAAAGGGTGACGAAGGAGTGATCGTTCCCAAGACAAGCCGTCGGTCGAAACTCCGCTTCTCGCTGCTTCGGAAAATACCCTAATAAATCTCTTAAATCTTCGGCCTGTCTCATCTCGCCTAAAGTGGCCATGAAATCAATCAAAATTACCCCCTAATCGCATTCGCAAAGCACTGAGAATGATGGACTTACATCAAAATCTCTTAAACACCATTTGTTACAACCAAACATTAGCCGAACAAAACATCATTTTCAAAAGACAAAATTCACCGCAGCCAGCCTTGCGAGATCGATGATGCTCTGAGGCCCAAAATCTAGCCTGAGAGCCCAGGGGGAAAAGTTTTTTCTTCGCGGATATTTAGAGATAATTTGGCGAAAATGACCCGAACTTGAAAAGCGCTATCCCCGGATGTAGTTGCCGAGCATATACAAGGTCGCGAGGGTCCAAATCGGGACCAGGATCATGGCGGAGGTGTCGATGATTGGGTTCGGGGAGATGGAAGACCAGTAGGCCATGCCTCCGGCGATGCTCCCCGCCACCAGGGCGCTCTTGGGGAAGGGTGGACGCTCACCTCGGGCGCGGCGTCGTTGCTGGGCCAGATAGGCGCGCTTGCGGCGCCCTTTGACAGTCAGGGCCATCCACTTGGGCATGACCCAATCCATCCGAGGGCTCTCGTCCATCTGGTAATACTCGCCCCGTCTCAGGTCGTAACCACAATGGATGCAGACATGAGAGTTGGCCCGATGAAGCCGTCGGCGGCATTGGATGCAGTGGGGGAAGCGCTCAGTTCGAACCCCACAACCCATGGTTGTGCAGCCCTTATTTTCGTCGAAGCACTCCCTATGCAAAGAGGTCTTGCACTCAGAGCAAAAAATAACTCCGCTCTCGCCTAAATCGTCGCGACAGTAGGGGCAGGTTCTATTCGCCGCATCCCGGGCGGTCAGCTCCAACAACGTTTAGTCTCCCAGGTCTTCCGTCTTATTAGAGTGGTTATTCCTGACTGGGCTTGTTATCACAAAGAGGTCAGTCTTCTCCAATCAAGGATACCCTCGATGAACCGAGCCGTGCTTATTCTTTCCATTTTGCTTCTCTGCTTCGGCTGCAAAGAGAAGAAACAACCAAAGCGGGGCGCCAAAGGCTATACAAAAGGCGCCGGTCAGACACAGAGGAACATCGAAAGTCGCGATGCGATCAAAGAACAGCTCTCCGAGCGAAAGGCGAATGACTTCCTCAAAAAATTCATCCTGAAATACGGACGAAGCCCTCAGGATACCGAAGAGTTCCTTGACTTTGCAGGCGACGACCTGCCTCGCCTGAACCCTGGAATTGACTATTATTACGACCCTGAGAAGAAGATCGTGGTCATTGAGGGCGAAGAATAAATCGAGGAATCTCAATGAACTCTGCCCTCCTGCGTAGCTTTCTTGGCCATTTGTCTTAAAATCTTTTTGATTTGAAGACTTGTGAACAAGGATAGACCCGCTATGGGACTCTTAAACGGAGCGAAAAGCTTCATCAGCTTATTGACCGGCGAAGAACCGCAGGCGGACACCTTCCCCGACGACTGGAAGCCAAAGACAACAAGCTTTGTCATTCCCAAAGGGGACTCCAAAACAGACAAAAAGACGACGAAGAAGCCGAAAAAAGGCGCTTCCGACTCGCCGAGCGCCAATCAGCTCACCCCAGAGCTTCGCACCCAACTCATCGAGCGCGGCGCCTCCGAGCTTCTTGTTCTCCTCCAAAGAGAAGGCCGCCTCATCGACTTCCTCGAACAAGATATTGAGGATGAAGACGACGAAGACATCGGCGCCGCAGCCCGTGATATCCACAAAAATTGCCGCAAAGCGCTTCGCAAGCACTTCGCTGTCGCCCCCGTCTTAGAAGGTGTCGAAGAAGACGACGACGTGACTGTTCCGAAGGGATTTAACCCCGAAGAAATCAGGCTGCTCGGCAAAGTGAAGGGCAACCCTCCCTTCAAAGGAACTGTCTTGCATCCGGGCTGGAAGGCCAAGAAAATCAACCTTCCTCAAATCGCCGAAGATGTGAACACCAATATCCTGGCCGCCGCTGAAGTAGAACTCTAACTCTCTTCCTTAGCGAAGCCATGAAGGCAGGCGTTTTGACTTCCAATTCTTTCTTCGAACTCAGACAAAGGCAAACCCAATGACTGCGCGCTATGTCATCGGCATTGACCTCGGCACCACCAACTGTGCCCTCTCCTATGCTGACCTCGAACTTGAAAAGCCGAAAGTTCACAACTTTCCCATCCTCCAACTCGTTGAAGCGGGCACCACCGAAGAGCGGGAAACCCTCCCCTCCTTTCATTACAGCCCCGGGGAATACGACCTCAAAGAAGGCTCCCTGGCCCTCCCCTGGTCCGAAGAAAACCAACACACCGTTGGAACCTTCGCCCGGGATCACGGCGCCTCACGAACTCAAGGGCTGATTTCGTCCTCGAAGTCCTGGCTCTGCCACACCGAAGTCGACCGCCGCGCAAAGATCCTCCCCTTCGAAGTGGACGACGACGAAGAACTCATCAAATACTCCCCGGTCACCGTTGCCCAGCACTTCCTCGAACACCTTAAGAGCGCATGGAACAACTCGGAGATCGGCGAAGACGCCCCCCTCAAAGATCAGGAGATCTTCCTCACTGTCCCCGCATCCTTCGATGCCGTAGCCCGAGAGCTCACTGTTGAAGCGGCAAAGGCCGCCGGATTCGCTGACATCGTCCTTCTCGAAGAACCCCTCGCCGCCTTCTATGCCTGGCTCTACTCCACCGGAGAAAATTGGCGCAAAGAACTCAAAGTCGGCGACTCGGTCCTCATCTGTGACATTGGTGGAGGAACGACAGACTTCAGCTTGATCGAAGCTCGGGAAGCCTCTGGCGATCTTGAGCTCGAACGCGTCTCCGTCGGCGAGCATATCCTCCTCGGTGGCGACAACATGGACCTCGCCCTGGCCCAGATTGTCTCGCGGAAAATCAAAGCTAAGAAGAAGAAGCTTAAGCTCAACGCCTGGCAAAGCCGCTCTCTCTGGTACAAATGCCGAGAAGCTAAGGAAAAACTCCTCAGCAACCCCGACTTAGACGCCGTCCCCATCACCATCCTCAACAAAGGCTCGAAGCTCATTGGCAAGACCATTAAGAGCGAGCTAACCCAAGAAGAAATCAAGACCATCCTCCTTGATGGCTTCTTCCCCGACTGCGCGCTTACAGACGAGCCAAACGACGCCCACGACACCGGGCTCCGAGAGCTTGGCCTCCCTTACGCCAAAGACCCCGCGATCACAAAGCACGTCGCCGCCTTTCTCAATCGCGACGAAGACGATCCTCAACTTCCCTCGGCCCTGCTCGTCAACGGTGGTGTCTTCAAAGGCGAGGTTCTCCAAAGCAAGCTCCATGAAGTGCTCGGTAAGTGGTCGAAAGAACACAAGAAAGACGCCCCCCGTCTCCTCGCCAGCTCTCACTTGGATCTCGCTGTCGCCACCGGCGCGGCTTACTATGGCCTCGCCAGAAAAGGCAGCGGGATTCGCGTGAAAGGCGGCACAGCGCGCTCTTACTACATTGGTATTGAGAGCAACATGCCCGCGGTCCCAGGCTTCGATCCGCCGATCAACGCCCTCTGCGTGGTCCCCTTTGGTATGGAAGCGGGCGCCAAGCTTGAAGTGCCGAAGAAAGAGTTCTCACTCGTTATTGGTCAAGCCGTTAAATTCCGCCTTTATAGCTCGGTGCAACGGCAGGAAGACAAGATCGGAGAGGTGGTCGAAGTGGACGAAGGCGACCTCGATGAGAGCGCTCCCCTGACCGCCACTCTTGAAGCAAGCGCTCAGGACAACGGCAAGAGAACCATCCCTGTGCGACTCCAGAGCGAAGTCACAGAAATCGGCACCCTCGATTTCTGTGACGGCGATCGCAACCTCAAACTCAGCTTTAACATTCGTGATTCGGAAGAGTCCTAAAACGCCCTTTTTAAATCCTCCTCGAAGGGAGACTAGCCTCGTGCCTCTCAAGTCACGCTTTGTCATAGGAATCGACCTCGGAACAACCAACACAGTCATGGCTTATTCCGAAGCTTTCGAAGATCGAAAACCCTCCATTGAAAGTTTTGAGATCCCCCAGTTGGTCGCCGCTGGAACCGTTGAAAAACGCTCTCTGCTCCCTTCTTTCATCTACCTCCCCGGAGACCACGACCTCCCTCCCGGAAGCCTGGAACTCCCCTGGTCTCCCGCTCCTAAACCCAAAGAGCCGGCCGCCGAAAAGAAGCCAGAGCCCAGCAAGGACGACAAGAGC
>JARGOJ010000460.1 GCA_029210225.1 Planctomycetota bacterium | reverse complement strand
CCACTCCAATCTGGAATCGATAATGCGCCGCAGCTTCTCCTCGCTAAGACTTCGAATCTCAACTTTCATCACCGGCCTCTTTGCCCGCTTCAACGCTGGAAGCTCATCGCAATGTGTGCCTAAGACCAAGCGCCCGCCCCCAGAAAACAAAATCCAGCGGCGCCACCATGAAAGTCGCTGAGTCTCGTCGACAAAGACAAGCGGCGCCTTGGGTATCTTTGGATTTGGACTATCTTCCGGCAGATAACAGTACGGCGCGTCGGGAAAATGCTGCTTAAGAGAGAGGATATGCGTACTCTTGCCCCGGCCACAATGCCCAATAAATACAAGGGCCGCACGCTCCTGTTTGAGAAATTCAAGGAAAGGAGCCGTGTCGACAACGGCCAACTGCCCCCGCAGCTCGGGGGTCAATTCTTCAAAAGGGTTGCGCCGCAGGTTTAAATGTTCAAAAGGCAGGGCGTAGCGTTTAGGCCCGTTCCCTGTCGATCGCGGCGAACATGCTCTCGTTGTCGTCAAACTTAAACCCTTCCTCACCCTTCTCTTCGATGACTTTCGCCTCCGCTGCCTCAAGGGCCGCGACATCGTCCAAGTTGGAGCTTCGGATGCCTTTTTCAGTGAGGAGCTGCGTTAGGGCGCTCTCGACATCCTCCAGGGATTTCTCCGCAGTCTTATCCTTTAAGGTCTCCAAGATGAAGTCTGCGCAAGTCTGGCCATCTTTCTTTGCGACCCCGACCAGACCGTCGGAGGCATTTCGCGCCCACCCGGCCACAAAGAGGGGTGCGTTATCGGCTTGCCCCTGAACTTGATAGGCCTCGATGCCTTCGGAGCCGGTGAGATAGCGTCCTCGCTCGTAGGGAAGCCCCAAGGCGTCCTCGACTTTGTCACCGACGGCGAACACGGCCGAATCCATGGCCCACTCGACCTTCTTGTCTAAGGATCGACACCCCGTAGAGTCGCCTCGTTGATAGAGTTCGTTTTCCACGAGGACAACTTTCTCCAACGGACCATCTTCAGCTTCACCCAAGAAATCCTCTGGGCTGTAGAGATAGCGAAAGCGAACTTTGGTCTCGGAGACTTTCTCTAGCGGCTTCTTATCAAGCTCGGCCATGACCTCGGCTTTGACCGCGTCGACATCCTGGCCAACAGCTTCAAGCTGCGATCGAACGCGCTCAAATTCTGCGTCGAGGTCCTCTCTGTCAACATTGGCGGCGATAACTTTGACTTCTTTGCCCGTGTATTTTCGCTCGGCGGGGCCACGGCGCGCCACGATAGTGACCTCTGCCACTTTCTTAACGCGGACTAGCCAATGGGCGATATCCACCGACACATTCCCCATTCCAACGATGAGTACTTTTTGCCCCATGGGAAACTCTTGCTTGGCGAAGGGAGGCAAGTCGGAGTAGTGATAGACCAAATCCTTTGCGTGATAAACTCGGGCTCTTTTCTCCCCTTTGATGCCAAGATAATTCGTCCCTTGGGCCCCAACGGTAAAGGCGAGGGCCGAAGCGCCAAGCGAACGGAGCGTTTCAATGCTGACAACCTCGGAGGACCCAACGGGGACGTTGCCGAGGTAGTGGATTCCAGGGAGGGCGAGGACCTTCTTAATCTGGCGCCGAATGCCCCCGATAAGTTTGAATTTGGTGGGGTAGATGCCGTATTCGACGAGGCCTCCAGGGCGAATGTCACGGTTTATCAGCAAGACATCGACGTTATTCTTGGCCAATCGATCACTCAAGAAAATCCCTGCGGGTCCTCCGCCAATGACGAGCACAACGTGCTTCTGGCCTTCATTCGATTCTGGCTGCTCGGACATAGGGGATCCTGTCGGTCTAAGTTTTGGTGAGAGAATGGGTGTTCATAATATCTCGCATGTCTCTTAGAACCAAATGACCAAGTCGATTTTAGTCCATAAAGAAAGCCTCTCAGGGAGAGGCTTTCTTTATGGACTAAAATCTTGAAATCTTGAGGCTTGCTTCAGTTTCAGGGGTTGGCTGGGCGGGAAGCTGGAGCTCTTGGCGCTTCGTTGGATTTTTCTTTGAGGAGACGGCGAAGGCGCTGAACTTCTTTCTCAAGCTCTTTGATGCGCTGGGCGCCTCGATCGTTCCCTTTGTTCTTCTTGCCCTTCTTATTCTTCTTTTTCTTGCTGGCCTTCTTGGACTCAACGGTTTTTGAGGGAGCTTGGCGAGAGTATTTTTCGCGCAGCTTGCCGACCCGTTTTTTGATTTCGTCTTCGGCCAGGCCTCTCTTGCGGAGGCGCTCGGCCATTTCTTTGAGGCGCTCTTCGTTGCTTTCCTGACGGTAGCGACGCATGGTCTCCTGACGCTTCTTGTTCTCTTCGGCGTAGCGGAGCTTGATCTCTTTTTGGAACTGAGCTTTCACGGAGGCCATCTCTTTTTGGATCGTGGCTTGGTCGGCGTTTTCAGCGGCCAGCTCGTCTTTGCGAGCGGTCATGCGTTGCTCAAGCTCGGCTTTGTATTGGGCATCTTGGCGCTGACGACGTGACTTAGAGACCTCCTGGTTGAACTCGCGACGACGCTGGGCGACGCTGCGTTGGAACTCTTGGCGCTCTTTTGTGATGCCTGCTTTGATTTCACTCTCCGACTTTCCCGCTTCCTGAAGGGTCTCAGAGAGGATCTCAAGGTCGGCAGTGTGCTTACTCATGAGCTCTTGTTCGTTTTTGGCGAAGTCGAGGCGTTGAGCAATCTCTTCTTCGGGGAGGCCTTGACGTTTTAGGTTGCGAGCGAGGCGAGAGAGTTGACGCTTGTAGTTGGCGGCTTCTTGGCGCTTGCCGTTGCTCTCAAGATTCTTTGAGCGCTTCTTGAGCTCATTGACACGCTTTTGCAACTCTTCCACGGCGCTGTCATTGCCCTTGGCGCGGGCCTTCTCAAGTTCCTTTTGGGCCTTCTTGAGAGCGCGGCGAACCTTCTTGGCCTCACGACGGACATTTTTATCGTTGTTCTTATTCGCGCCTTGGATTTGCTTTTGGATCTTGCCAGCTTCTTTGCGAAGATTCTCGGCGACCGCTGCGAACTCTTGGGCTTTTTCTTCTTCGCCGTTTGTCTTCGCTTCAGCGAGGGCTTTGTTGACCTTTTGAATTTGTCCGCGAATCTCGGCGAGACGGCGCTGAGCCATGCGAAGTTGTTCTTTGTTTTTGTTCTTGTTCTTGCCCTTATTCTTTTTGCCTTTGTTCTTTGGACGACGACGAGATTCTTCTATTTGAATGGCGATGCTGTCGGCCTTTTGGCGGAGAGCGTAAGCTTCTTCCGTTTTGCCTTCATCTTCAAGCTGATGGGCTTTGGCGATCAGCGATTCTTGTTGGCGACGCATCTCTTCTACGTTGATTTGATTTGGGTTCTTGTCGCGGTTGCGGTTCTTCTTTTTGTCTTTGCCGGCTTTTTGGCCGTATTGTTTCCATTGTTTTTTGAGGCGCTCTATGGAGCTTGAGATGCCTTTGGCCTCTTGCTCTTTGCCGGCGTCCTTAGCAACTTGGAGGCGTTTCTCCATTTCTTTCAGGCGGGCTTGGTATTTTTCTTTCGCCTTCGCCATGGCCTTGGCTTTGTTCTTCTTCTTTCCCATACGCTGGCCAAGGTGAACACCTAGGGCGTCGAGTTGATCGATGAGGCCGGGGACGCTGGCATATTGTTCTTTGCCTTGCTCGATAAACCGCATGCCTTCGGCGGCTTTGCCGTTTTGGCCGAGAACCCGAACGAGGCTGACTAAGGCGTTCGGAGCGAGGGGGCTCTTTGGAAACTGTTTGAGCAGGGCCCGATAGTGGGCTTCCGCTCCGCTGAGGTCTTTTTTGTTCTGAGCGGCGACGGCGCGCTCAAAGAGTGATGCGGCGTTGCCACCGTTTGAGTTGTCGTCCGCGACAGCGACTGACAGGGTGACGCAAGCGGCAAGCGCGAGGGGAAGTATCTTTTTGCTTATGAATCTCATAGGTTTCGTTCCTAACAAGCATCGTTTCCAAAGTTCAACGATTCAGAGTGTAACCGCCTTGGATTATCCTGCTGTGAGATGCTTGTAAGAAGGGTGTAAGCCTGCCTAAGCCCCAATATAAAGGACCTAGACCCCGAAGCCTTGAGAGCCCTGAATGACATTTGGGCGAGGATAGATCCTCGCCCAGATACCGTTTTTTTCAATCAACTGGAGTTGTGACCTTCGCTGAGCAAGGTTCTCAAGCTTGTATATCCTGACTCAGAGCAGGATCAATGCCAAAGAGTTGCCCGAGGGAATCAACCGAGAGCCTTGATTGTTGCAGCGATCGCGTTCTTTGGCTGAAGGCCGAGCATACGCTCTTTCATCTCGCCGCCGTGGAACAGGATCATTGTAGGAACGGAGGTCACTGAGTGCTTCTGGGCCAAGGCCTGAGCCTGGTCGACGTCAACCACACCAAAGCGTGCTTTGCCTTCGAGTTCGCCAGCGAGCTCTTCAAGGATAGGCTTGAGTTGCTGACATGGGCTGCACCAGGTCGCTGAGAAATCTAAGAGAAATGGTTGATCGCTACCGAGGACCACTTCTTCGTAGTTGGATTCGTTGACTTCGATCATGAAAATACTCCTTATCAATCCGAAATAGGGTCGGTTTTTGAAAACACTATATAGAAAGCTCCCGACACTGCCATGATCACCCGACTATTTTTTATCGAGTGAGGAAAGTCACTAAGCTTTCTCTTCTGTCAAGCAACCTTAAGCCCAGCTCATGCGTCAATATCGAAGAATCCCATTAAATATGTCCGAAAACCGGACGGTTTATGAACAATAGGGCCCATCTCGGCTTCCTGATTTTTATCCTGAGGACCCTTCATGGTCAGAAAATTAGCCTCTTTGCTCACACTCTCCTGCGTGCTCTTTCTTGCAGCGTGCACAAGCGTCAGCAAAGACGGCGAAGACGGCACGACAGCCCCCGAAGGCGTAGACCCTAAGACCATCGAGCCCCTACCACCTTCCGAGCGGGATGCGAAGCTCAGCGAAGCCGTCAGCTTTATCAAGGGAGGCCAAACCAATTCGGCCCTCGAAATTCTCTACGAGCTTGTAAAGACCAACCCTAACGACCACCAGGTGCGCTACATCCTCGGGCGCACCCTCTACGACAAGCGGAGCTTCCGGGCCGCACGAACAGAGCTTCAAAAAGTCGTCGAGATCAACTCTAAGCACACGCTCGCCTGGCAGAAGCTCGGCGACATTCACCAACGCCTCGGGAACCATCCTGAAGCGATCTCCGCCTTCACTCGGGTGGCTGCCCTCGTCCCAAACACCATCGACCCGTTACGGCGAATCGCGGCCAACTACTTAATAAGAGGAGAACCTCAGCGCGGACTGGGGGCCTTGGAAAAGGCCCGAGAGCGACTCGCGGAGAGCAAGCAAGAAGATGTCATGCTCGAATACCTGGCGGCCAAAATTTATGAAGAGCTGGGGAACCAACGAGGAACATCCGTGGCGGCCCGAGCATTCCTAAGGCTGTCTGTTGGTACTCCAAGCTTTAACGAAGAGCGGGAGTACTATCAGAACTGGCTGAAGATCACCAAAATCGACCTCGCCGACAAAGACATTGTCACTCTTATGACCTTTGCTCGGTCGACACTCACGCAAATCGTCAAAGGCAAAAAAAGACCAGACCTCATCGCCCGGGCCGCGTCGAAGAGGCTCTACGCCTTCGATGAGTCAACCCTCTTTGTCACGGTCGTCCCCGCCCGCGGTTTAGGTATCACTCTGGTTGGCCGCGGCCGACGCAAGAACCTGCTGAGTTCGCTCACTCGGGCCCTCGACACCATCACAACGAATCCGGCCTATAGCAAAGAGCTTTGCAAGCGGGCATCGATTCGCCTGTCCATCGCGAGCGATCATTTTGAAGAAGCGACCTTAGCCAAGCCTGGGGCCATCAAAAAGAAATCGGACCTGCCCACTTTGACCCTAGGCAAGCACGGAATCGCCTTCGATGCCGGGGATGTCCAACCTTATGTGCTGGGTTGCGACGCGACCTTGTACGACCTGCGCAGCGTTGAAGAAATGCTGACTTTCGCCGCTAAGAGAGCGCGCTTGGCACCGAAAGCCTGGGCTCAACGCAGGCTGCTTCGTTTTCGCACAACCGACTTTGTCCAACCATCTGTGGGGGCACGAATTTTCTCTCTTGAAGACGGCGAGCCTTTACCGAGGCCTGTCCCTAATGCGAACAACCTCTCTGAGGTGGCGCTTGAAGGCGGGCAATGGCTACTTCGAAATCAATTGAGCAATGGCGCCTTTGGTCAGCTCTATTATCCCCTCTTAGATCAATATCAGACCAATCTGAAAACTCCCATTGAATTCGTTCAATTTGAGAGCCTGGTTTCAATTCCGGTACAAGCAGTGACCAAGGTGACGACCAATACCGGCTACGAAGTGCGAAAGGGGCGCCTCAACGTTCAATTAACCCGACTTGATAGGACGCTTCTCAAAGCCAATTTGGACACGGCTTTCGGAATCAATTCCAAAGACAGCAAGCTCGGCGACGGCGATGTGAAGGCCTCTCTCTCTTATCGTGTCGAGGGCGTGAAATCAGACCGTTTAAGGCTCACAATTGAATCCTTAGCATCTCCTTACGACCTTGGGGCCCATAGTCGGGCCGCGTACGCGCTAGCTCGACTCTACAAGCAAAGCTCCCGGGTCGCCTACTTAGACGGCGCCATCAAAGGCGCGCAATGGGCTCAGGCTAGACTCTCGAAGCTCTCAAAGCGGACATTAAGAGGTCATATCGTTCCGGTCTTAGGAATGTTCACCGAAGTCGATCACGCCCTCTTTTTAGACGGCAAGGCCCCCATGTTCCAAAAGCTCCGGGGACAATTAGCCGCGTCGACATTGAATGAATTGAAGGAGGCCATTAAGACACCCGATGCAACCTCAATAAGAAGTCGTTTCCAGGTCGGCGAGGCCCTCTTAGTCTTATCCAATCACGCCTTAAGAACGGCCAATGACGCTCTGTTCGACGAGATTAAAAAGCTCGCTAAAGATCACATTGGCAATTGGAGCCGGGCCCAACGGGTTGGCCGAAAACCCATTGATCCCTATTTCGCTTCGGCCCTCTGTCTGCTCCACAAACAATACCGCGAGAAAGAGCTCCGCGACTTCGCATTGAAGATCGGCGT
>JARGOJ010000459.1 GCA_029210225.1 Planctomycetota bacterium | reverse complement strand
AAGTAGCAGGGGGTCCGCTTGGACGGTTGAGTTTGAGAGTCCGTAGACGATCGAAGCGATCAGCAGGAAAGAGATGACGCCTCGGCGCTTATGAGCTCGTTCCCAAGCCTGCATAATAGTGGGTTGACAATCAAAGCAAATCGGCGCGTTCCAGCCATCCGAGTGCTCTGTCGCTTTCACTTCTTGGCACCCCGAACACAAAACCTGCGGTTTCTTTTCTGCCATCCCAAATCCCTTCCTCGGTCATTCACGTCCTGACCTTCTTTTCGGATCTCAGGATGGCTTAGGTCGAGTCCTATTTTGATGCCTTGAAGTGACTTTGGAGAATCTTCTTCTCTTCCTGCCTTTTCCAGCTGGTCATGAGGAGAAGGACCAGGAAAGTCGTGAGAATCGACATGGGCTGAGCGAGATAGATGCTGAGGACGATCGCTGAGAGGATGACGCAGAGGCTGACGAGGACGATTTTGCGATGTTTCTCTAGGGCGGCTTTGCAATCTCTTTGGAGTATGACTTGGCAGGGAGCGCAAACGGTGGCGAGCCAGCCCTCAGGGGTGCTGTCGACTTTGTCGCCGCAGCGCGGGCAGAGCGTTGGATCTTGGCTAGACTTGGAGGATGTCACGGAGCTCAGAGGTGTTTTCGAGCAAGTCTTTGACGGAGTAGTGGTCGAGGACCGTGAGGAAAGCGGCTTGAGCTTCATTGAGGATGAACTGAAGGCGGCAGGCTCCGGCGATCTTACATGTGTTTATGGCGGGGTTGAAGCATTCGAGGAGGTCCATGTCGGGTTCTGTTTGTCGGATGACCTCGCCAATACTGATCTCTTCGGGAGGCTTGGATAGGAGGTAGCCGCCGGTCTTTCCACGCTTTGCGGTGACGAGCTGGATTTGGAGAAGCTTGTTGGCCACTTTTGCGATGTGATTTTGAGAGATGTCGAAGCTGCGACAAATTTCAGAGAGAGGAACAGCCCGCCCTGGATGCGTTCCAAGGTAAATGAGAATCCTCAAACTATAGTCGCTGTGCCTTGTGAGCTTCATCTCAGACGCCTTTAATTGGGGGCTTTCCCCAATCTCTCAGCATACAAGAAAAAGAACTTCGAGACGCGCTCTTGAAATGAAGAACTAAATATGTATTTTCTAAACATGTATTAACGATACCTGTATAAGAAATGCATGATTGGAGAGAGAGCGAGTTATGAGCCTCAATACGACTTTATTGCAGAGCAGCCTTGAGCTGGTTTTGGAGAACGAGCAGAACCTCACCCTCCGTTTTTACGAGATTCTTTTCGCCAAGTATCCCCAAGTGAAACCGCTCTTTGGACGCAAGTCTCAAGCGGAGCAAGCGAAGATGCTCCAAGAAGCCTTGGTCTCTGTTGTGGATCGCCTCGAAGATGGTGAGTGGGTCTCTAGCACCCTCGAAGCCATGGGTCACACCCACGTCGACTATGAAGTGACGGAAGAGATGTACCCCATGGTTGGGGACTGCCTCATTCAGGCTCTGAAAGAGCTGAGCGGAGATGCTTGGACCGCTGAGACAGAACAAGCTTGGAGCGACGCCTACGGCGCGATCTCAGGGATCATGATCGCTGGCGCTCACAAACGCATCCTCAGCGCGGCCGGATACGCCCCAAGCGCCAGATAAGGCATTCTCCGCAACAAGTTTCTGTTGTCCTCGTTGTTTGTTGTTCCCAGTAAAAGCGTCCCCTTCCTCTTTGACCTCTAGGAGCGGGGCGCTTGGCTTTTTCGAAGAGCAGTTCGGCTCTCCTCAACTCTCTAATCTCTCTCGACGCTCTAATCTCTCTCGACGCTCTTCCCAAATCCTAAAGTCCAGTTTGCCTCTTTTAGAGATTCGAAATTGGGAGAGTCGATCCCTACATAATCCGACTGCCTAAGGCCGAAGCGATCAGCCCCACGGCCAGCTCGGCGGTGTGGTTCTTGTCATCCAAGATCGGATTGACCTCGGCTAACTCAAAGCTTGAGAGAACACCTGTCTCGGCGACCATCTCCAGAGCCAAGTGAGCTTCCCGATAGGTCAGTCCCCCGAGGCTCTGAGTGCCCGTTCCAGGGGCCACCCGAGGATCGAGAGAGTCGATGTCAAAGCTCACGTGGAGCATGTCTGTGCCGGCGGTGACGATCTCTAGTGCTCGGTCCATGACTCGGGACATTCCCAGGCGGTCGATGTCGTACATGGTGTAAGTGTGTATGCCGCGCTCTTGCATGAACTCACGCTCTTTCGGGTCAATATCTCGGAGCCCGATCATGACTAAGTTGCGGGCGCGAATCTTGAGGCCGTCATAGCCGATTTGGGTCAAGCGCTCTGGACCATCTCCAAGCAAGGTCGCAACAGGCATCCCGTGGATATTGCCGCTGGGTGATGTGTTTGGAGTGTTCGCGTCGCCGTGGGCATCGAACCAGAGAATACCAAGGCGATTGATGCCCTTATCACCATGCTTATTGTGAAGCGCGGTCGCGGCTCCAGAGATGGTCCCAATGGCCATGGAGTGATCGCCACCAATAACGAGCGGCGTCGAGCCTCTCTCTAGAGACTCAGTGACCTTAGCCGAGAGCGCCTCACAGGCTTTGGTGATGAGCGGTAAAAATTTCGCGTTGATCTCTGTTTCGGGCTGGGTTTCAGGCGCCGCGATGGTCAGGTCGCCATGATCGGTGAGGCTGTGCCCGAGCTTGTTGATTGCTTGGTGGAGCCCGGCGATGCGTATCGCGCTAGGCCCCATCCCAACTCCTCTACGCCCGGCTCCGTGATCGAGAGGCACGCCGATAATGTCGATATCTCTCAGGTTTGCATCGTACTTTTTCATGGCCGGGTCCACCTTCTTGCAAGCTGCTATTTCCAGTCTGTCTTGAAAATAGCAGCTGTCCCGGTTGTGACAAGAGCTTTAGTTAGTTCTTGGTGGTAAAGATATCGCCTTGAGGGTCTTGCCGTTCTCTTCAATCCAGAGCTTTCCCTCTGCAACAAAGGAGGTGCTTAGCGCGTTGGCTCCTGAGGGGAAGGGAATTAAGACGGACCAATCCACCGCGCCAGCCAACTTCTTCACCCCAGTGCCCACCGTGAGATTAAACAACGTCATACGGATAGAACCAGGATCGTCAGAGAGGGAGAGGATCACCAAGCGATTGGACTTTTTATCATGAAGGATATGGGAAGTCTTCGCGACGCCGGGCAACAATTGCGTCTCCCAAGCACCATCCCAAGTCACAAGCGCGTTCTCTTTCACGGCCAGTAAAGTGTCGCCGATAGAGATCTTGGGGAAGGCCTCGACCCCAAGCAGCCCACGGTTTTGTCCCTGCCAGTTACATTTGTTTAGATCCTTGTCGGTCAGGATGCTGTGCCAGAGCTGCTCCTTTGCACCTGAGAAAACAGCACTGTTTTCAGGGATGGTCACATCAACCTTGCTCTCAGTCACAGCGCCGGCTTCAACAGTGAAGTGATAGAGGCTTTGGTCGTCTCGAATAATGAAGACGCCGTCATAAGGAGAGGGAAAGAGGACATTGTTTTTGAGAGCTCGCTTCTCAGCCCGAACTGGCAAAGCCTCAGTAGGAGTAAGGCAAGTGAGCTTCCCGCCGTCCAAAACCCACAGCTTCTCTTCGTCCACTGCGAGCTTGATCTTGCCAAAGCTGCGCTTGGTGCAATCGAGCTCTTTGAGCAGTATGGATCGGTGACTGCTGAGAAGTTCAAGGGCCGAGCTATATCCGGATTTCCCAGCGAGGATTGCTTCGGCTCCGGCAGAATAAGTTCCGTCCGCGCCAAAGCGTCCGTTGTAATGCTTGCCGCTATCTTTATAGAGGAAGAAGAGCCCGCCATCTTTGAGGGGGAAGACCTCGGTCATTTTAGCCAAGGGCTTAGGGTCGAGGCGAGATTTCAATGTGCTTGCCTGATTGCCCCAAAAGAGCAAGGCTTGACCTGAATTCCGGAAGGACAAACCCGCCGTCGCTTCGACTAGGGCCTTGGGGTAGCGACCGGCAGCCCAAGGATCGTAGACAACAATCTGCTTGTTCAAAGCTCTCGCATAAACTCGGCCATACTTATCTTGGTCCAAGAATGTCTCACCATCCGGGAGATCTAAGATCTTTGGGTCGAGGGTGCTTGCCTTCTTTGTTGAAGGAGGCAAAGGCACAGTTTTGACTTGCCCATCAATGACAGCATAGGAGCTTTCTTCATCTTGCTGAGTTTGAGCCACTAGGAGACCGTCGTCGCCATGAATGGCTAGCAGGCCGTTTTCAATGACGAGGTCGTCTTGACCGTCGCGCTTTCGAGCCATGGCATCTTTAAACGAAGCCTTGAACGATTTCAGGCCTCTTGCTCCCTGAGCGCTCAGTCCAAACCAAGGATCTCCGTCTCGATCAACGGTGACCTCTGAGACCCGACCATCGAGGACCTGGCGATATTGGGTGCGAGCTTTCTTGAGCAGCGGGCGAGCTAGCGGCGCGACTTGGGCGATATCAACGCTGTTTTGTTTTTGCGGATCACCAACCATGGCAGCCATGCCAAACGCTGTTCCTGCTCCAAGGACCAAGGCGGCGACAAGCTTGGCCCGGCGACGCGGTTTCCGCTCGGTCGCTTTGGCTTGAATGGCGGGCATAGGAAAGCGCTGGCCTGCGGTCTCCAGAGGCTTGACGGTGCGAGTCTCGGCGCATCCTAAGTTGGAGCAGCGACCGTATTCTTCGAAGCAGCCGGGGTGGTGAGGCGCCAGGCATGATCCACAGAAGACCGATTCGGCGCGCTCAAGTTGTCCTTTGCAATAGGTGCAAGAGACCGCGATCTTGAGCGCCGGAGCGCTTGGCTTACGAGCGATGTCTTCGTGGATGCGGTTTTTGATCTTGTCCCAGGCCGCTTCCGGAGCCTTCATCGCGGGCCTCTCAAGCAATGAGAGGGCGCTTGAGACTTCACTGTCGAGCGTTTTGCAGGCTGGGCAAGTTGATAGGTGAGTTTCCAAGGCTTGGCTTTCCTCGTCTTCAAGACCATCAAAGTTGGCGGGTAGCAGTCCGCTTCGGGCTTGTTCGCAGTTCATCAAACCACCTCCACACTTGTAATGTCACGGCGAGAGAGCTCCGTTCCCAATAAGAGAGCGGCGCCTTTCAAACGATACTTCGCGGTTCTCAGGGAGCAGGACAGCGACTCTGCGATTTGCTTCACCGTCATCCCATGGAAATGCTTCATCACAAGAACACTCCGTTCTTCGGCGGGCAACGCATCGAGGGCATCTTGAACCAGCTCTTTGCGTTCTCGTCGGGACACCGTAGAAACAGTGTCTTCTTTTGAGGGAGCTTCTTTTGTTGCCTCAGAGGTGACCACCGCGTGGTTCTTCTTCTCCTGGCGCAATTGATCCATGGCGACGTTGCGAGCTATGCGAAAAATCCAAGGGCGGAAAGCGCGCTCCGGATCGAAGCGATCCAAGGCGTTATACGCTCGGAAAAATGCCTCTTGAAGAGCATCCTCCGCCTTCTCTCGATTCCTCAATAGAGAGATGAGAAAGCTAAAAACAGCGTCGGAGTGACGCCGATAAAGCTGCTCGAAATTCTCGGTCAATTGATCTCGCTGCTCTCGGCAAAGCGCAACCAGATCTTGATCAGCCGGCTCGTCTGACTGTGTGTCCCGCATCAA
Source organism: Planctomycetota bacterium (assembly GCA_029210225.1). Classification (GTDB taxonomy): domain Bacteria; phylum Planctomycetota; class J058; order J058; family JARGOJ01; genus JARGOJ01. The sequence continues at coordinate 1,510 of JARGOJ010000459.1, read as the reverse complement.
AGTTCCCTGACATCCAGATTTATGAGCTTTACGGAGATGAGTCGGGGGGGGTGCAATCTTTTTGTGAGGCTTCCTGGTGATGTCCCACCGGATCCAGGTGAATCAACACTTCCGTGACTCCAGAAAAACGATCAAGAATCGCGTGCTCGACAAGCTCCGAGATGCTGTGAGCTTCCAAAATGGTTAACTCTGCGGGAACATCGAGGTGAAAATCGACGAGGATGTAGGGCCCCATCCGACGAGCGCGAACATTATGGACCGACTTAGCCTTTGGATGCTTCAACGCTTCTTCCTGGATCTTCTCTAAGAGATCGTCCTCCAACGCCGCATCGAGCAGCTCTTGCAAGCTCTGCCATCCAATGCTGAGCCCCATGCGAAAAATCAGCAGACCAACGATCAACGCCGCCACCGCATCGAGGATCGGGTTGATAAACACCGCCCCGGCAATGCCGACAAAAGAAGCCATAGACGACACTGCATCGCTTCGATGATGCCAGGCATTCGCGATCAAGAGCTGACTACGGAGGGCCTTGCCGACACGCATTGTGTAGTGATAAAGGCCTTCCTTGGCAACCAGCCCGATAAAGGCGAAGAAGATAGCCAGGGGGCTTGGGATCTCGGGCTTGTCAAAGTTAAGGGTCGCGTTAAACGCAAGCGCCACCCCTGTCACACAGAGCAGGGCCGACAGAAAAATAGTCCCGAGGGTTTCGTACTTCCCATGGCCATAAGGATGGTCGTCATCTGGGGGCGCGCTCGCGAGCTTGTTGGCGATGATGACCACTGCGTCGCTGAGCAGGTCAGACAAACTATGAACGGAGTCGGCGATGAGCGCTCGGGAATTCGTCGCTATTCCACCGACAAGCTGAAGGATGGTCAGGAGGACATTGACCACGCTCCCAACAAATGTGACCCGTCGGACCTGGGCCGAATAGTCGTTTTTAAGAGCCGCCTCTGGGGAATCACTCATGAGTTTTCTTTTAGTCCGAGCTTGTTTAGGAGCGTCGTAGGATGAATCGACTGCGGCTTTCCTTGGGAGGACAGAGCCTCTTCTTTCGAGAGCCCAGCCCCTATCTGAAGCAGACATCCTGGATTGGAGGAAACAACATAGTCAACAGAGACCTTGCCAATCGCTTCGATTTTCTTCTTTTGCAGGCGCTCGGCCATCTCCGCCTCCAAGATGTTGTAAATCCCCGCGCTCCCACAACACAAGGCGTCATCGTTCAAAGGCACCAACTCGATCGCCGGATGAGCGGCGAGGAGTACTCGGGGCTCCGTCTGAATACCCTGGGCATGAGCGAGATGACAAGCGTCTTGGTAGGCGACCCGAACCTTCTTGTTGCTTGTTTCTGGAAAGGCCCGCTCATTCACAACCTCACTCCAATCGCGAATCGCAGCCGCCACTCTCTTCGCTACTTTCTCCTCGGGGCATCCTTCAAAAAGATGACCATATTCTTTCAAGGTCGACCCACAACCGGCAGCGTTGACCACGATGAGCCCCTCCGGGTGTTCG
>JARGOJ010000458.1 GCA_029210225.1 Planctomycetota bacterium | reverse complement strand
CGGGATCCTCGCAAGCGTTTGAAGCGCTGAGGATTGATATTCAATGAAACAGGGAGGCTTTAGGGCCTCCCTATTTCGTTAACCGATTGATTTTAGAGGCATAAAAGAAGCCGCCGCCAGTTCTCATTCATTGGCCGGGGACGAGCTACCGACCGCTAACGGTCCCTCCCGCATTATCGTTTGGGTTGCCCCCGTTTAATGTGATTCCTTGAGATCCTAAGTTCGAAAGCTCAATGATGCTTGGGTGGGTGGAAGAGCCAAAAACAATATGGCAACGTCCTGCATCGCTATCCCCGTTTGGATCAGCGTTTCGAAAACCAACGACAAGGTCTCGAATACCGTCACCGTTAAAGTCGCCCATTCCCGATGCTGCACTCAAACCGTCTTGCTGAGCGATTCCTCTTATCTCGACTCCTTGAGACCCCAAACTACCCAAATTGATTGTTAAGGGAGGAGTGCTGGTTCCAAAGATCACATAGAGTATTCCTGCTTGGATAACTCCATTGGGAGACGCTCCAAATCCAGAAATAATGAGGTCATCGATTCCATCATTGTTAAAGTCTTCGACGCTTGAGGCAGCAGCGCTCCGATCGGCAGGGACGCCCTGGTTTACTGTCACTCCGTTGGTTTGAACAGTCGCTAAGTCCATGACGTTGGCGGGATTGGCTCGACCAAAGAGGATATAGGTCCGACCTGTAATAGAAATTGACTGCGTTGATATCGCAAGATCACTTAGTCCATCGTTGTTAAAGTCAAGGCTTGCAATACCACCTCCGGTATTGCTGTTGTTTACGAATCCATTAATCACAACTCCTTGGGAACCCAAGTTAGACAGGTCAATCGAAGTCGGAGGGGTCGCCGTCCCAAAAACCAGGTAACAGACTCCTTCACTTCTCGTCGGAGTTACTGACGTTGTTGGTGACGAAAAGACGACGTCTGGAATTTGATCTCCGTTAAAATCTTTGACACCTGTCAGCGAGGTTCCGAGCTGCCCCGGACTATTCACTTCGTCAATGACAATGCCGCCCGTTCCTAGATTAGCCAGATCAATGTCATTATTGCTCGCGGTGCCAAAAAGAATATAGACTCTTCCAGTAAACTGGGTTCCGGGAATTTGGAAATTGGATGCGGTGAAGGCAAAATCGGAGAAACCATCATTATTGAAGTCACCGATAGATTTTATGGAAGACCCTACCCCCTCTTGAAAAGCGGAACCGTCGATCTTGATCCCGAGACTTCCAATGTTCGAAAGATCGATGACGGAGGGTGGATTTGCGGAGCCGAAAAGGACGTAGATGACGCCATTTTGAATGAGGTTATTGCTTCCCAAGCCTCGCGCGCTCACGGCGACATCGGAGAAGCCATCGTTATTGAAATCTCCGATCGCTGACACAACCGATCCAACTCCTATACCGGCCTGGAATCCATTGATCGTGATTCTCTGTGTCCCCAAATTTGTAAGATCCTGAGTGCCAGATAGGGTTTGAGAACCAAGGACGATGTAAGCCTGCCCGACAGAAGACCCGTTAATCTTAGCGCTTGGGACACCAATGACCACATCTGCGAGCCCGTCGTTATTGAAGTCAAAAGCATCCTGATTGACCTCGTCATTGGAGATCGTTCCAACACCTAAGTTATCAATGATCGTTGTGCTCCCATTCCCACCAAGGCCAGCCACGGGAGTCGTTAAATTGACGTTAAAGGTCTCATTCAGTTCATCGACGACATCGCCATTCACGTTCACCGTAAACGTCTTCGCCAGCTCTCCAGGAGCGAAGGATAGGACTGCACTGTTAGAGCTGTAGTCGCCGTTCGCGGTGGTCGCTGTTCCGTCGGATGTCCTAGCCTGAACTTGAACGGTTGCGACGCTTGGGTTTGACAGAGTCACAAGAAAACTAAATGACGTCTGCCCAGCGTTTCCTTCATTTAGTTGAACATCGTTAATGCTGATAGCAACATCATCGTCGTCGGTGAGGGTCAATGTGGCCGTTCTCAAGACAGAGAAGTTGACACTCTGAAAACCGCCGATTCCGCGATCCAACTCCAAATTAGAGACCGATAGGAAGAATGTTTCGGACCCTTCGTCAATGGTGTCAGTGGAGATGCCAATGGGAACATTGACCGAAGTCATGCCTGCGGGGATAAGAAAGGTGCCTGAGATAGCGGTAAAGTCATTGTCTCCGAGATTAGTCCCGGAAGAGCTAGCGCTTCCATCAGTGCTGAGAACTGAAAACCTCAAATCTTCATTAAGGACCTGTGAGAGTGTGACGGCGACATTGACCGTATTCACTCCTCCGCTGCCTTCGGCGAAAGTGGCGTCTTGGATAGTGAGGGTCGCATCGTCGTTCTCAATACTTCCAATACCCTGAGAATCAACAATCGTCACTCCGGCATTCGCCATGAGATTACTGAGGTTGACGAAGAATCGCTCGTCACCTTCTTCCGCCGGGTCTGCATTGACCGTCACATTTACGGTCTGGCTCACTGTACCCGGATTGAAGAGAACAGTCTGATTTGTGATCCCAGAGTAGTCTGAGCCTGCAAGGGTGGCGCTGTCATCTTGGGTGTTCACATCAACGCTTATAGAATTCTGACTTAGTCCCGAAATAGAAATAGTAAAGGTCAATGTTGACGCCGCGAAGGTCCCCTCGATATCAGTGATGTCATCAATTCGAATCTCGATGAGATCGTCGTTATCAATGGTCAAAGTTCCGGACCTTGCGATTGGAAAATTGACGCTTTGGAAAAATCCGTTTCCCAATCCCAACTGTGGATTCGAGAGAATAAGCGTCAGGCTTTCGGACGTCTCATTGATGTCGTCGGAGTTGATCGTGAGCGGGACATTCACAGAGGTCATACCGGCGGGAATGACAAAGTGTCCAGAAACAGCGACAAAGTCGCTATCCCCAAGGTTTGCACCTGTCGATACAGCACTGCCATCCGTGCTATTGACTGTGAATCTCAGAGCTCGAGACAGGCTTTGGGCAATTGTGACCGGGACATTGACGGTTTGTGTTCCCGTTGAACCTTCGAGTATCGAGACATCCGAGATTTGGATAGAGACATCGTCGTTGCGAATGATTCCGCGTCCTACCGAGTCGAGTATTGTTGCTCCAACTGGGCTACGAAGGTTGACGCTGAGCTGCTCGTCGCTCTCGACCTTCTCATCGCGATTGATGTTCACGTTGAAACTCATGGTCGTCAATCCCGGAGCGAAGATCAGGGTCTGAGTGTTTGAATTGAAATCGCCATCGGTCGTTGTCGCTGTGCCGCTTAATGTCTCTGCAGTCACTTCCACGGTGTTTTGACTGGGAGTTGTCAAAGAAATCGTGAAGCTCAAGATCTGAGTGGTGAGCGTTCCTTCATTGACGCTTACATCGTCGATTTGAATCTCAGACGAGTCGTCGTCGAGTATCGTTCCTATTCCTGGCGATCCAGATATCTGAAGGGAAGCATCCGTTGAAAAGCCCTGTCCCGAGTCCCGTTGAGGGTTGCTTAGGAGCAGTTTAAACTCCTCGTCCCCTTAATCAACGAGGTCGGCGTTGGCAAAGACAGAAACGACTTTATTGAGCTCTACTGGGAGAAAGATCAACTCGACGTTGGAGAGGCTTGTGAAGTCAGAGCTTCCGCTTCCTCCTGAGATGCTGATGGCAGAGAGATCCTTAGTGTCCGCTATGACTTTGACTGTGTCTGTTTGAGCGTCAGAGAGTGTCACGAGGAAGTTGAATTGCGTCTGTCCATTGTTACCCTCTGTTCTGGAAGGGCTGTTGATCTCGAAGCGCCCTGACACCGGTTGTGGCGGATTGCCTCCTCCGCCAGATCCCCCGCCACCACATCCAACGATAGCGCCAAGGATAGTAGCTGCAAAAAGAGCGCGAAACTGAAAGTACATAGGAGAACCTCTTTTGAGGAAGATCAATAGCAAAGGGCCGGCGCAAATTATGCGACAGACCATCATATCATCGAAAGGCCTTCACAATTGGACTCACTTTTCTGTCTTGTACTAGTCGCGATTTCTAATCGGTGATCATGCAAATTCGCCTGATTAACCTTGGAAGGGGGAGGTCTCAGGAGATCTATTGAGGCCCTATCGATGCATGACCCTCAGGAGCCTGGAGATACTGGAGTTACCGAGCCGTCACCGGTCAACCGTCTTGCGACTTTCAAGGCCGACTTCACCGCGCTCTCCAACAGAGGCACCCCGGGGCTCGCATAAGACCCGACATACCAAATTCTTCTCTTTGATTGTTCGTGAATACTGTCGAATTGTGTCAAGGCCGCTGTTGTCCGTTGATTAATGACGGGACGTTCGAAGACAGACTCTTTTAGAAGTAAATCGGCTTGGGCTTCCATGAGGGGATGCCAGGTCTGAAAGACATTCTTTCCTTTGGGCAATCCAGGTTGAACGACGTTGAGCCAGATCGTCGCCATGGGCGCGGGGGCGTCTCTATCGATCATAAAATTGACGGGGGCCCAGTCTCTTTGCTTTTTGGGCATGAATCGCGGGTCGCTATGGACTAAGACCCGGCTCGACTCATACTCAAAAGCTCTGAGTGGCTCGAGAGCGTCGCTGTCACAATCGCCGAGCAGTTTTACGGTGACATTTGCAGGAGTCGCGAGAATGACATGATCGTAGCTTTCAGCGCCTTGTTTTGACTTCACAAGAATCTGTTCACCCTCCCGTTCTACCGCCGATACAGGACAATCACAGAGAACTTGGCTTCCTTTGCTGAGTCTCTTCACGACGTCGGCGCTGCCGAATTTGGCCCGACGAATACCCCACAGCCATCCTCCAGCAGTGAGGTAGTCGTTGACGACGCCACTGGGATAAGCCCGGACCTGATCTGTTTTACAGGTGCCAATGGCGGCGAAGGTTGGGAGCAGGAAGTCTTCACAGAACGCATCGGAGTATTGATATTGCTTTAGATAGTCTCCAAGGGGAGTTCTATTGTTCCGCTCCTGTTTCGCTTGGCGGGTAAAGCGCCAGTAATCTTTGAGAATCTGCCGGGACTGCTTGTAGAAGAGCATCTTCGGTGAAGATAGGGGAACATTGGTGTTGAAGAAGCGTACATTCCAATATCGAAAATAGCTTTCTCCTCCAAGTCTAGTAAAGGAACCCGAGTAGTTGACGGATTCTGTTTCAATGCCAGCTTCCTTGTAGAGAGCGAGGAGACTTTTGTAGTAGTGATCGTGAATGACGCGGAGGGGGACATCAATCCGATTAGAGCCACTGTTTTGAGCTATGGTAAGGCTGGCGGCGTCCATGCCGAGGGTGGGCGCCGCCTCAAAGACTGTGATTGTGTGTTCTTTAGAAAGAAGCCACGCCGATGCTAAACCAGCGATTCCTGAACCGATGACGGCGATCTTCATGGCATCTTCCTCGCCCTAATCATTGCGTAGTGAACGGTTCCATTCCTTCGTAGAATTCGGCAGGCACGTGCTGTGATCCAGATCTTTAGCCAATCAAACTGAAGCACTTGGCTTCGGAAATCTCGCCCAATACGGTCGACGAAATTAGCGAATCCGCTAAAAACTGCGTCATCAATAAAATCAATCTTTATATCAGTGAAGCCAATTTCTTCAAGTTCTGATCGATAGAGTTCAGCGCTGATGAGATTCTCTGGAGGAATTCCACAAAGCGCGGCGCAGAGATCTCTGATTTTTGAGTTTCGCTTGGCTCTGTCGTTGATGATCAAGTCGCTGAAGGAGAGAGAACATCCGTCGTTGAGAGACTGAAAGGCTCGACGAAAAAATTGGCGACGCTTCGGAAAGTGATAGACGCTGTCCAGGCTGAGGACGTGGTCATAGCGCTCTTCGTTTCCACGGTATGTCGCGGATGACGCCTCTTCAAGAGTGATGTTTTGCATTCCCTTTGTCAGGTCCCGAGCCCTTGAGATGTGTGTTTGGGAGGGATCTATTCCATAAATTCGTCCACACTGGAACCTATCACGCCAAACTCGAAGTTGCTCGCCGCAGCCACAACCTACGTCGAGGATCGATTGATCGGTTTGAATTTGGGCGAGTTCACCGAGCTTTATTGCAAGGGCCCGACACGCATCGGGATAATCGAGATCTTCTGATTCCCAATAACCCAGATTCATCCAGCTGCTCAATTGCTCACAGCCCAAATGGAGCAATTGAAGGTTTACAGCGAAGTCGTTCTGGGAACCTGATTGCAGCTTGTTCATTGGAATCTATTTTAGCATGTTAAAAGGAAGATGCAGATTATTCTTGGTCGGAAACGACTCGACGAAATTGAGAACCGTTAGTGAAATGGTAACAGCTTTTCATAGGAGTTGGGTCCTTTCATGAACTCTACCCGCAGTCAATTTGTTAGGAATCATCGTGCCTACAACGCTTTTTCTCGCATCCACTGGAGATTTCCACATTGGTCGATATCAATTGACCAAACATTTTCCAGTGTTAAAGGACTGGCAACCGGCGCACAATGATAAGGGACAATGCGCACGACAGTTAGCAGGGGTGGACGACGGCCCTTTCGAAGGGTGGCGTGTTCCGCTCTTTGTCTGTCGTCTCTGTGGCAATTTAGCGTGTGGAGCATTCACTGTTTTAGTGAGCGAAGAGAGTGGCTCGGTGAAGTGGTCGGAGTTCGGTTGGATCGCCGATGACAATAGGTCTATAATTCAGGACGAGAATATGAAGCGCTTTGGCCCATTTTTCTTCAACCGGAAAGAATACATGGCGAGATTTAGCTCATACATTTAGCAGATCAGTCGGCCCCCTCGACGGAGAGAACGAATGACAAAACTCTTAAATAAGTTGTCGGTGAGACTCGGACTCGCTCGGTTAGTCGAGTCTTTTGAGCATTCCTAACCGACGCTGCATGTCTATTAACGAAGAGCGATGATAGGGAGACCGCAGCGGCCAGACGTTTGAAATCACGGAAAGAGCGAGACGCGTTAGTGGGAGTCTCGACCAACGTCCTCTTGGATCATACGAGGGGAAGCGGGGAAAGCAATGAACAGTCATTTCATCTCAGCGCTTCCATTGTCGGCCCTTGAAATCGCCTGACGAATCCACCAGGTAGCATAGGTCCCGAATTTGTAGCCAGCGTTCGAGTCCCACTTTGTCAGAGCTTTCTGCAAACCAATGAGACCCTCATTGCAAAGAATCACG
>JARGOJ010000457.1:620-7147 GCA_029210225.1 Planctomycetota bacterium | reverse complement strand
AGAGCTGCTTGAATTGGGACAAAGCCGAGACAGCAGTTCATTCATCGACACGATTATAAGAGTGTTCCCAAAGTCAACGCGAGCATCAGTCAATTACAAAGCCTCGCGAGTCGCGGAGAAGACAAGAAACGATTCCTCGCGAAGTTAGGAGAGTCAACCCGGGGTGGGGATGGAACGACTGTCAGTGTGGTGCTCACAGTGAACGGACCTTCTCGCCGTATTCTCGGTCTCTGGGTCGACAAAGAGACCTTCGCGATTATGCCTGTGGAGAATGATCAGAACTTTCGAGGAACTCGCGTCTTCAGTGTTGTTCTTGAAAAGAAGTCCAAGGGTGGAGAGCTGATGGTTTGGGCGCTGCCGGATGACAGCCCGGTCTGGGACACCGTCGCGACTCTGAAGAACGTCAATATCGACCGCCTGAGCACGAAGCGGGAAGAACAGCTGAAGGTTTGGAGCCTTCATACTCAGCTCGCGAAGGCCTTAGACACCAACGCCGCGACCCCCGGCGCGTCCGGATTTCTTCGCTTGACGCCATGAAATCAGGATCGTCATCGAACTTGGATTGACATTCCTATTCTCTCCTGTGGTCACTGAATCAGTTCTTTTGATCTATTTCAATGACCCTTATGGAGGATAGAATAATGTCTATCAATAAATTATCGAATGAGTGTTCTGTATTGAAGGACAGCGACAAGTTTCAACTGATATGCGACCTTGTGGGTGATATGCCTGCCAAGTCAATAAAAGGCTTGGTGAAAACTGTCGAAGACACTTTTGATGTCAAGGTTGAACGAGGCTCAAAATTGAGTCAAGAGCAGCTCAACCTCTATCTCAAACCGCCTTCTGTTTCAGAACCGCCGCCCACTGAATTCGACCTCGTTCTCACCGCTCCTGGAAGCTCGAAGCTTCCTGTGATCCGGCAAGTGAGAGCCCTCACTTCTTTGGCGCTTCGAGAGGCAAAGAGGCTCGTCGATACGGTTCCCAGCGTCTTATCCAAAGCCCTTCCGGAATCGGATGCTCAGGCTTTGAAGCAGGTCTTTGAAGATCTCGGCGCGACGGTTGAAGTCGTTGCGAGCAAAGACGCCTAACAGCCTTGTTTATCTTCGTAGAAAAGCCCTGGTGAGTCATCAGGGCTTTTTTATGTTCAGGTGGCCCTATGAAGGGCGGACATTTTGAATGTACTCGAACATCTCAGGGGAGTTAACGAAGAAGAATGAGAAGTTCTTACTGAGGTCAATCTCGCGACCTGAGTTCAACATGTAAGGACGATTGGGAACCAAGCGAAAACTATCGAGGAATGTGCCGTTGAGGGATTCAGTGTCGACGAGGTGCCATTCATTGTTTGCGTGACGCTCAAAGCGTACGTGATGTTTGGAGATGCAAGAGTATCTGAGGACCACGTCGTTACCTCGTGACCTGCCAACCGTCACTTTGGTGCTGCTTTTCTTTGTCTCGTCTTTGGGTTTCATCTCAAAAATCGGGCATTGCATGAACTCCGACTCAATCCCGGGGGTGTTCGCTAAGGCTTGTCCGGTCTTGTCGAGGGGTTGATAGACCTGATTGGGATCGCTTTTGCTGATGCGAATCAGGAAGGGATGGGGAAAGCGCCTGTGAAACTCGTCTTCGTTGTAGGCCATGCTTTGGCGCGCAATATCAAAGACCGTTGCTTGCTTTTCAGGGCTGACTTGCCCAGTCATGTCGAGGACCAGATGGCCGTCGTCCAGGGTTGTTTCGGTGAGAGCCTTGAAAGATCGATGAGCCTTGGTATCACGTTGACGAGAAGAGTCTTCCATGAATGAATCCTAAGGGAGCGTTGCTCACTGGAGTTGGTCTCACTACGAAATTCTTTTATCGGTCGGATAGAGTTGGACCAAGAGCGGTGATTTGGTCGGAGGGCGCCCTTTCTTGAAGAGCGTGTTCTTGTCCAAGCCTGAGCCGCTATATTTTTTCGTGATTGGGTAAATTCGATGGCTCTGGTGAAAGGTTGCCATCCCAGCATCCGATAAGCTTTTGATACAACGGTTTTGAAATTTGGACCTTGAGTCTCCAGTGAGATCTGGTTTCCCCACGAGAAGTGCCTGAATGTTGGTGCCGACACCAGAAAAATATCATCGTCAGTACCAGCGTCTCATGAAGGAAAAGGCCTATCTCGAGAGCGTCAAGGAACTGCAGGATGTACTCTCCGGAGTCAAAGGCCATATCATCGCCATCGACATCGAAGGGACCCTCGCGACAAAAACCCTGCCGAACCATTATCGAGGCTGGTGGCGCAAATCCCTAACTCGTCGCTTCGCTCCTGAAGAGGTCTTCTGGCTGCGTCGACCCCTCGCCCAGGAGTTGATCGATATTCTGGTCAAGAAGAACAAGGTTCTTCTCTGGACTGTCGCCAACGTCCGCACAGCGCGTCTGATTTTCTATCAGACTGGCTTGGAAGTGCCGCAGAAAGTCAAATTGGTGGCGAAGGAACACAATCAAAAGATCCTCCAGCAGAATGGCCTCTACAATAAGCCTGTCAGGCTGCGAGACGGCAAGAAGTTCCTATTGAATGAAAAGGTCAAGATCCCGTCCCTGCTCAGAGTTGAAGCATTGCTCGACGACCAAGTGATCAATTGTCACGGGCCCTTTGTCGAGCGAATTCGCCCCAAAGACCTTGAAAAGTTGATCCAAGTCGACGTTTATTGCCCTGAAACTTTTGCACAGGTTCGCGCTGGATTTAAGGACCGAGGGTTATTAAAAGGCGCGAAAGCCCTTGCCAAGCTTCTCTCATAGCGAATGTAAGGGATGTGATTTTCCCTGTGTCAGGCCCTTTATTTTGCTAGCGTGAGCTTTCTTACTAGTGAAGGAAGGACCGTGACCTCAAATCTCGACAAATCAAAGATTGATGAAGATCTGAAGCCAACGCGTCGATTTCAGCAATCAAGCGAAGACGGCGAAGTTGAAGACTTCATCGAGACGAAGCGCCGCGGGGCTACAGATCAGCGCACGGCCCACTCGGAGCAACCTCTCGGGCTTCACGAGAGCGAGGACGGCGCCGAGGCAACGACGATCGATGCCGCGAAGTATGGCGCCGATACTGTTTCAGTGGCTCCTGACAACCCTTTTTTATCCGGTGAAACAGAATCCCAAGCCCCTCCGACCAGCCAGCAAATTGTCTCTCCCGATTTTTTAAGTCATAAGTATATCCTCGGTGTCGAGCTTGATCGCGGCGGGATGGGACGGGTCTTTTCAGCCATATGCAAAACCACGGACGAAAAAGTCGTGATTAAAGTCCTTTCGTTCATGGGCAAAGCGGATCGACGGCTCGTGCGATTTCATCGGGAAGCGGGGGCCCTGTCTCTCTTTAAACACGATCACATTTTGCATCTCCGTGAGTTTGGTGTGCATTGGGAAGACCCTGAGCATGGAGTTCCCTATCTAGTCACCGACTGTGTGCCTGGTCCCAACTTGCTGAGCATCGTTCGGGAATCCCTACGGGCGACGAAATCGAGCCCCAAAGTCGATTGGTTGATAAAACAATTCAAGGGAGTCGCCGAGGCGCTGGCTGAGTGCCATAAGACAGGCATCATCCATCGCGATATCAAGCCAGCAAACGTTGTCATCGACGAAATACAAGATCGGGCCGTTCTCATCGACTTTGGTTTATCGAAGGCCGACCCAGAGGTTTTTCAAGATTCAATTACGGCGTTTAAAGAGACGTTAACTGCCACGGGTCAAGTGCTTGGAACTCCCTTGTACATGGCGCCGGAGCAATTGTTTGGCGTTCGAGATCAAGTCGGGCCGGGCTCCGATGTTTGGGGTTTTGCGGCGACATTCTTTTATTGCCTCACAGGTCGCTTACCCTTTGATGGTGAGAGTCCCCTCGACCTCGGTGATGCGATGGAATCTGAGGACCCCCCACCGCTTCGCCAATTCAATGCTGGGGCTCCACAGTGGCTTGAATCAATGCTTCAGGATTGTTTCAAGAAGGACGTTCGAGAACGCCCGACAATGAGCCAGTTGTTGAATCGAATGAGGACCCTTGATGCCAACGAAAAGAGTAACAGAGGACGACGAGGCAATCTCCTATGGCTCGCGATTGTTCCGGTCTTATTGCTGATGCTCTTCGCCCTATGGCCGAAGTCGACCAGCTCACTGCCGAAGGCTCCTGTTCTTTTCCTTCAACCCAGCATCGAGCGGACAAGTAAGGCGAACTACGTTATACGGGGGCGAGTCGAGGGCAAAGTTCCCCTCACTGTTCTTATCATTCCCGGGAAGAGACAAGGGCCCGAAGAGCGCTGGACCTACTCAAGTAGCGGACCTATTCATAGAATTCAGGCCCTTGTACCAGGTCTAAACACCTGGACTGTTCGGGTTGTCGACGCCGATGATAAAACGAGCGAAACGATTGAATTGAGAATTTTTCGAGAATAATCGCTCAACGTTTCAATTCTTAGGCCTGTTCTTGCTTAGTTGCATCCTCTGCGCAGTCCTTTGAGGTCGCGCTGTAGGAATGGTCTTCAGTATCTTCAACGCCTCCTGGGAATTGATTTTTTCCAACAACTGCAAACAGCGCGCTAACTGCAACGCTTCAGTCGTTTTAGCAGGAAATGGAAACTCAGTGACGAGAATCTTGGTAATTCGATAACGTGATTCAATCGAGCGCTGACTAAGGTCTAGTGACTGTAACGCTTTAAAATATTTCCAGTTCGTCAATTTTCGACTCGCGAATTCTCTCTTCTCGTAATCATCTGAATCGAGCCTTGTTAAAAGGTCTTGAAAGCTCTCCGGAGGCACAACAGGGAATACTTGCGGAAGACTCCTCTTAATGAATGCCAATGTGGAATTGGGTGTCTTCGCGAGACGCTCTAACAATTGATAGGATTTTTCATAGTCCTTGCCGAGCAACTGAGTCCAAATGACCTTGTCTTTCCGTTTCCCAGTCAGCGATAGGCTGCCCTGAGAGGAAAAGGGCCATGGGATTACGACTTGAACTTTGGGCTTGGAGTCGTGAGTCGTGAATGACAGAGACTTCGATTGCTTAGCGAACGAAAGAGCTCTTAGATAAGTTGGGATTTTTTGGTCGTGAATAGACTTTATTTTCTGCCCGCTGGGCAGATCCCAATAGTGAATTCTTCGCTCACTGCTGCGATGAACCGCGAGAACACAATTATTTGGGGAGAGCGCGATGGCATCGATGGTGAGGCCTTGGCCTGGAGCGCATTTTTGTAAAAGCCGCCCGCTCTTTAAGTCCCAGATAAAGACGGATTCTGCTGCGGCGGCAACCATAGTGTTATCAGAGCTGACTGCCAGAGCGTAGACAATGTCCTGAAATCCCGTCAACGATTGAATGACCTTGCCATCTTTACCTTTCACCAAAATGGGGCTCACGTCGCGCTGGCCCGAGCCATAACTTCCTTCGCAACTGATGACGAATTCTCCGTCCGTCGATTGAACCGTACGCTCAATATGGACCGTCTTGGCTTCACTGATCCCGGGCGCAAAAAGAAAAGCAAGCGCTGACGAGAGACCAAGAACAATAGATGGTTTAAGACCAATGCGTTGACTCATGATGGACTCGGTTCAATTTGAGACTTGGGTCGCTAACAACGGCTTAGAGTGATGCGCCCCGTCTGGGGTTCCGAGTTCCTGCCCATTTTGCGATGAATAATTGCGGGAGTTGCTTCTCAGTGTCTTACGAGTGACTTTTGGCAGCATTCAAAAAGAGATTTCAAAAGAGCTTGAGCACTTCGGCGGACCAAGGTCATACAATAGATTCGTATCTATTCGAGTTGAGGATTCTATGCGGCTACGAAACCTAGTTCTATTTTTAGCGCTCTGCCTACCCACCACCGGTTGTGGGACCTCCCTTGCTTTCATCCTCAACCAGGAAAGTCAATACTATGGCTTCCAGGGTGTGGCCCTCGATGGAGTCGGTGTGCTGCTAACTGGGGCCGAAGGCCCGGAGTACATTCCTCTGTCAATTCTGGCCTTCATTGACATCCCTTTCAGCCTTGTCGGCGACATCCTGAGCTACCCCTATATTCTCACAACGAGACAATTGAGTAAACGAGAGGCAAAGCTCCTAGAAGATCCGGCCTACCAGCGTGAGAAGCTGAAACACGATAGTGCATTCGAGCGAGAGGCGGCTGCAAGAAATCTTGGGAAGCTCGCGAAGAAGGATCCAGAGGCTTACAAGGTTCTCCTGAAAACGATGATTGAGGATGACGATATAGGAGTTAGGAGCACTTGCGCTCAGGCCCTTGCTTCGTTCCCAAACAGCGATGATGAGGTCTTCGAAGCCCTCGCCGTCGCCGCTCGACAGAGGGAGCCTCTAAGATCAATGGCCGTGAGCGCTCTGGATCGCCTGTCTCGAGAGAACGCTAAAGCAGCAGATTGCTTCTGTCGTGCCCTCTCCCAGGACGACGCAGATTATGAAGGTCTCATTGAGCTCCCAGAGAGTAAAAACCAAGTGAGGATTCTTAGCCAGTTATTGACCTCAAAGAGCAAATTCATTCGCATATATGCAGCTCATAGACTGGCGAAGAACG
>JARGOJ010000457.1:0-610 GCA_029210225.1 Planctomycetota bacterium | reverse complement strand
GATATTGTTAGCCGCGCTTGAAGAGAAGGAGCTGATACTGCGAATTCTCGCGGTTGAGGCCATCCCCCCGGGTGAGATTGAATTCGCCGTCATCGCCCCCACCATTAAAGAAGCGGCAAAAAGTAAAGAATGGAACGTTAACACACGCGCTTTCCGGGTCGTGAAAAACTGGGGACCTGCCGCCGTCAGCGTTCGAAAAACCCTCGTAGAACGTTATTCTGTTCAGGGTCTGGGTGCCAGAAAGGAACTTCTACAGGCGATCTTCTCCATGAACGTTAAGGACGAAGCTCACTTGCTCAGCCTCGTCTATGGCCTAAGGGATTTTGACCTCTCTGTGATCTGTGCGTGGGAGCTAGACAGAATTGGCGAGGGGGGCTGGAGCGAGGAGTGGATAGGGAAAAGGGCGCGCTTCCTCAAAGAGCTGGAGAGGTCGCGCCCAGACTTGATTCCTATTTGGTATCTAGAAAAGGAGCGCAAGAAATCTCTGCCAGAGACGGAGAAATAGCATGCTACTCCGGGCGCGTCTGACAGCGTTCAATGATAGGGGCGTCTCCCAGGGCAATCATTGTTGTTTGCCAATTTGCCTTTTGGAGTAAGAAACCATGGACCC
>JARGOJ010000456.1:4109-7155 GCA_029210225.1 Planctomycetota bacterium | reverse complement strand
GGTCACGCTCTTCCAGTTCAATGTCCCGTCAGCCCGGCGATGGCTTCTCAGAGGATCCGCTTCACCTCTCGCGGCGCGAAGCAAGTTCCCTTCACGTCCGGTCACTGTTCCGTATTGAGCCACATTCTTGAGGCGATAGAGGACGTTCTCAAAGACGGTGCCGCTGTTTGTAAAGGTACGAACCGTGCTTTTGATATCTGCTTCAGTCAATGGAAGCGCCCGGCCATCAGCTGTCCGATAAAGCTCGGGGGCGCCTCTCAGGTAGTCAACGGCTTTGCCATCCGCAACTCGCTCAGCCTTGGTCCCAGCAGCGTGAGACAACTCGTGGCCAACCATGAGTCCAAGGACCTTGTTGCGAAAAGCGAGGCGCTCAGCCGCAGGGAGCGCCTTTGAACGATTGTTAATGTCAGTAAGCAGTCCTTCTGAGACCACGACTTTGTTGCTCGCCCGGTCATACTCGACGTTGAGTCCCTTATCTGTGGAGATCGTTAAACCCGTCTCGGCCAAACGCATAAGACCCTCAACCGCTAGTTTTCGGCTCTCACTGCTCGCGTTCGCTTCAGCAGCCTTCAAGCCCGTGCTCTCTAACGCGACCCCTCTTAGAGAGTCAAAGACCCGGCTGACTTCTGCGCGGTTGTATTCGATAGGCGCTCCGTTTCCAGCACGACGACCAGCGAATCCCTCACGGCCAGTGTAGGCTCGGTTAAGCGTCTCAACTTTTTTGGGCTCGAAGAGGGACGTCTCATACCAATCGGCCAAGTTGCCTTTCTTTCCTCCAGCGGTGTAGCTCTCTTTTGCGAAGTCCAAGAGGATCTTCCGAGTGCGAGAAGCGACCGCTTCGGGCTTGTAGGTCTTGTTTGTCGTCAACGTTTCAGAGAGAGGACCAGACGTCGGCTTTCCGAACTCTCCTGCGCTGACGCGCTCGGCGAGCTTCACCAACTTTCTGATGTAGCGTTCCCGTGCCTTCCTGTATCCTTCCTGAACTTCCTTCGGAAGAGCCCGGTCGTTCTCAAGAGGCATAAAGAGCCACTCCCAAGAGGTCGGCATGAGCATTTTCTTGCCAGCGTCTGTGTCCGCGGTCGCCATGTGACGCACGGCCGCCTTGACCTCGGTTGGAGACAAGGACGTGCGAATGTTGTATTCGCTGCGAAACTTCTCAACCTGCTTCGAAAGATAGTCCAGCTCTCCTGTGCCCAAGGTTCCTTTGCCGTGCCAGCCGAAGGTGTGAAACTTGAGGACGTCTTTGGCTTCGTGACTGCGAAAGGCCGATTCGTTGTTGTAGCTAAAGGGACCAAACTCCCCTGTGCGAAAGGCCTTATCCGTCAGCTCGACATAGCGTTCAATTCTCTTGGTGTCTTTCATAAGACCGCGAAATTCAATATCCAGCGAGGCCGTTCCATTCGCGTTTCTGAGGCGATTGACGCGAATCCCGCGACGCTCAATAATGTCTTTTGACGCTCCGGTGCCCTCCGCTGCAAATATCTTCAGCGCTTTCTCCAACTCACTGACGTTGACAGGAGTGTTATCCATAGACTTCAGAACAAAGTCGCTGCGAGAGCTGACCGTGGCGCGGCGGAGCCAGATAGACCAGGACATCCGACGGAGATAGTCGGTGACAGCTTCTGCGTTGGGCTGAATCTTCGCTGGATCGTAAGGGAAGCGATAGTGAGTGTGAAACGCGATGGTTTCACCGACGGCTGATTTCAGCTCGGTCATCCGCTTTAGCGCTTCAGTTTTCGAATCGAAAGGCTTCGAGCGAACCTCAATGTGAGGAATGTTCATGCTCTCATACCAAGACACAGAGCCGTCTAAAAACGGCGCTTTCTTGGCGTCGGTAATGAAATTGTTGGCGTTGTGACCACCTTTATAATTCTCGAAGAAGAACTTGGTCCGCGCTTTCACATCGAGGCGTTCCCACTTGTCAACGATCTTCTTCTGGTCTTCGGTCCAGTTAATACCTGGCTTGGGAAGTACATACTTCATCAGAGAGTGAGCTTCGGTGCGGCCCGTTTTCGTCGCGTTATGCGTGGTCGTCTTCAACTCAAAACCCACCGTGGAATTCCAGGCCCGCTCTGCCGGGGCCGGCGCGGGAGCTTCAGACCCAGGCGTCGTTGAAGGGCCGTCTTGGGCGACGGCGCTGTTCAACAACAGCAAGAGGGCGATTCCAGTGAGAGTGGTCAATCTGCGCATAGATAGCAGCTCATTCTTCAAAAGTAAAAAGCAAGACATAAGCAACAGTGTCAGTCTTTCGTCAGAAGCGTTCAACAACGCTGTTTGATTCTTAACAGTTCTGACACTTAATTTCCCTTACTTACATATTCATAAGCAGTTCGGGCCTTGTATTGTCTCAATTCGAGTCAATGGTCATCAATTTGCAAAAGATTGTAACAAGACAAGACTTTTGCAGAAGTCCTTTGTCCGTTGTTTTTAACAAGGGAACGGTTCTCTCCCAGGTCCCTTTTTCGTTCACTCGCCACTCGGCATTTCAAAGGAACTTAGTTCTGAAAGATTGAAGATCATGAAAAACGAAAAACTGAACAGAATCGAAGACCACCAGAGCAAGCGTCTTAAAGTCTCTCCTGTCATTTCAACCCTCAAGTATGACCCAACCAAGGACCCGGTATTAGCCTTCTATCGAGGTCACGGACACGGAGATTAAACGCCCAACTCGCGCCGGTTCTATGAATCGGCGCGTTTTACTTTAAGAAGGAAACGCTGCTCATGACAGCTCTCTCAACGCCCGAAAACAAAGCCAAAACAAAAACCTTCTCTCGCGTCTTCGCTGGAGAAATCAACCGACTTCACGTCGGCGCCGCGCAGGAAGCAAGAGACATCACCCCCAATGATGTCTATCAGCCAGCCCGTCGACACAACCAAGCGATTTTTCAGACCATCTGTCAAAGCTTAATGAAGCCGGGAAGTTGCATCGACGGCGTCGACAACCTCACAGAGTTAGCCCGTCGCTCCGAGCTCGGCGAGCCCGGCATGATTCTCTCCTGGCACTCCTCGAACCTCGATGTTCCCCATCTTCACGCCCTACTCCATC
>JARGOJ010000456.1:0-4099 GCA_029210225.1 Planctomycetota bacterium | reverse complement strand
GAGCGGCGAATCTCTTTGACCGTATGGTCTTCATCGCCGGGCGTAAGCTCAATGAAGAGAGCCCGCTTTCTAAGGCTTTCTGTGAGAGCTACACGCGCTTGGTCGTCTCTCCCCCATCCTACTTTCGCAAGCACGAGGACAAGCCTAAGAAGCTTGCTCAAGGGCGCGCAGTGAATATGGCCGCGTTAAGGAGCGCTCGTCAGTTGCTTCGTAAGGGCTCGCTGCTCTTCCTCTTCCCAACAGGGACGCGCTACCGCCCGGATCGCCCAGAAACAATGAACGCGCTACCTCAAGTGGATGGCTATCTGAGGATGTGCAAGAACTTCGTCGTTATGAACATCCACGGCAACACTCTCCCGCCCATCGATAAGCGTACCATGGTCGACGACGACATACGCCGGGACATCATTCGTATGTCCGTTGGCCCCGTCACTTCTGTGTCCGATTTCCGCAGAGACATCCTGTCCAAAGAGCAGCAAGACGATGTCGCACCGCGGCAAGCTGTCGCGAACGCGATCATGGACCTGATTAAGAAGCGCTAAATCTGATCCTTAGCGCTTCACCACGAAGTCGTCGAGAACAAGCACGTCCATATGGGTGTGGTTGAAGACGCTGATCGCATCCTCTGGATTGCAAACGATGGGCTCGTTTTCATTGAAGGACGTGTTCAAAACCAATGGGATTCCGGTCTTCTCATGAAAAGCTGAAATCAAGTTGTAGAAGTCAGGACTCACGGACTTCTTCACGGTTTGGATGCGGCAGGTTCCATCGTGGTGAACGATTGCGGGGACTTTCTCTTTCTGTTCTTCGGCGATTTTCAACGCGTAGAGCATAAATGGGCTCGTTGGAGAATCGGGAAAATACTCTTGTTGATGCTCTTCGAGGATCGATCCGGCAAAAGGCCTAAACTCCTCACGAAATTTCACCCGAGAGTTCACTGTGTTTCGCATCTCAACAGTGCGAGGATCCGCCAAGATCGACCGACCGCCTAGCGCTCTCGGGCCAAATTCCATACGACCGTTGAACCAACCAACAATATTGCCGTCAGCGAGCAAGCTAGCGACTTCGTCTGGGACGTCCTTACTGCGATAATAATGTAAGCCAGAACCCGCGAGGGCCGCTTCGATTTCCTCTGTTGTAAAGGACGGACCAAAGCGAGACACTTCCACCCGTTGATCGAGCTTCAAGTCGGGCTGTTCTTCTGCAGCCACAACGAGGGCGCAACCAATCGCTGTCCCAGCGTCGCTCGGAGCCGACGCTAAATAGATATCCTCGAAACCAGACTGCTTCAGCACTCGGCCGTTCGCCAAGCAGTTCAGAGCGACCCCACCGGCATAACAAAGGCGCTTGCTCGGGACTTGGTCCTTGAGACGCTGGAGGACATGGAGCACGGCTTCTTCTGTAATCAATTGAACAGACGCCGCGAGATCGCGCTCTCGGACAGAGACCTCGCTGTAGCGGTGGCGAGGCGGACCGAAGGTTTTGATCATCTGCTCGGAGAAGATGTCCTCAACTAAGGGCACGCTGCCCTCCCAGATCATGTCGATACCGTAGACAGGATGGGTGAAGTAATTGGGATCGAGGGAGAAGAGTCCATCGAGAGGCAGGTCGATGATTTGACGCAGGCGCTCAACATAGATCGGCTCGCCGTAGGCCGCCAATCCCATCACCTTGCCCTCATCACCATATTTATTGAATCCACAGAATTGGGTGACCATGGTGTAGAGGATGCCAATGGAGTGAGGAAAGAGGACCTCATCAAGAACCTCAATCTCTTTACCCGACGCGCTGGCTAAAAGGGTGGAGCAAAAGTCGCCGAAGCCGTCGACGCTGAGGAGTGCTGAATCGCCGTCTAGACCGGCAAATCCCGACTGATAATAGGCGCTTGAAACGTGAGCGAGATGGTGAGGAATCTCTCTGAGGGGAGGAATGTCCTCGATGCGGTGACCAAACTCCGACGCGAGGATGCGCCGCACATCACGGAACTTCGCGACCGCTTCAAGGCGCTTCTTAATCTGCCGAGAATAAGCCGGACGTCCCGACAGAATCTGAAGGATCTCTTCGCGCACATGCTCGATGGGCTTGGAGGCGATCGCGATGGTGTCGATCTTCCGTATGTCGACGCCGCCCTGACGCAAGCAATAGCGAATGGCATCGGCAGGAAAGCCCGCCGAGTGCTTGATTCTATTGAAGCGTTCCTCTTCCACGGCGGCAATCACTCGCCCGTCGCGAATCAAGGCGGCGGAGGCATCCGCGTGATATGCGTTGATTCCTAAAATGTCCATGGCGGCCAGTTCCCTTCTTGAGCGATCCGTAGTCCGTTGATTTTTAAATCACCGACTAGGCTTCAATTCTTGATTTTGTTCAATGTCGCAAATGGCTTGGATAAGAGCCACAGGAAGGCGTTTCGCCTTCGATTCGGCATAGTCGACCCAGACACAGACAGAGCTGCCATCGGCGACGATGAAATCATCGGCCAAGTCGCGAATCTCGTAGTCGAGATCAAAGCTCTTCGTGCCAATTTTCGAGGCTCTCGCGGTGACTTTGATGGATCCGGGATATTTCATCTGGCGGCGAAAGTTGAGATTCGCCGCGACCAAGCCAGGCCCGTCCGTCGGCTTCTCCGCGAAGCTAGTCAGGTCAACAGCCGAGAAGTAAGCGATGCGGGCAGACTCACAAAACGTAAAGTAAATCGTGTTGTTCACGTGCCCAAGCGCGTCCATATCTCCCCAACGAAGCGGGAGTTCGAGCGTGACACCGGGGTTACTCATCGTCGGCCATCCTCATTTTATCGATTCGGATTCGGGGCCATTTAATACCAAAAGACGGCGCGCCGCGCGTAAAACGTCTTGAACTCCAATGTCCTCAAGACACCTCAAGTGATCGCAAACGCGTTGTCGACATCCCTGGCATTCGGGCCTCGTGCTAAGAATTTGAACCGATTCCGCCTTGGGTCCTCGCGCTCGCCAACGCTCTAAATCATTTGCCGCGCTGAAAAGAACGATCACCGGAATGCCAAAGAGCGCAGCCAAGTGACCGTAAAAAGAGTCGTTACAAATCAGCAGTTTGGCCCCGCTTAAATCGGAAAAAGCCTCGCTCGCTTTGCTCCGTCCGCGCCAATCCTGATCGGGAGCCGCGCCCGTCCAAAGACTATCCTCAGAAGCCCCGACGATTCTAGTCTTGTAGCCAGGCGCGTCTTCCTTTAACAGATGGTGAAGCTCGGCAAATTTCGCGATGGGCCAACGCTTGCTTGGGCATCCTGCGCCCGTCGCAAAAGCAATCACAGGTCTTGACCCATCGTCCGAGATCTCGGGCAGCTCTGGGTATTGAGCTTCCAAATCGGCATCAAAAAGTCGAAAGGGTTGTAGCAACTGCTTTTGTTGAGACTCTCCATCGCCAAATGGAGCCGCCCAATCGTAGAACAGCGACGAGCCAAATTCGTCGAGACCAAGGCGCCAACGTGCGCCGATCCTACAAGCCGCGAGTCCTGACTGCAGCTCGCCTCTCAAGTCAACCACGAGGTCATAGCTGCTCCGCTTTGTTCTTGGTTTCCAATGGCGAGCAACGTTGCTCTCTCGTTTGGGGAACCAAGCCGGCATCCAGGGCGTCAGAATTGCGTCTGGGAGAAATCGACGATAAAACTCGATCATGGCTGGATTTAAACAAATTTCCAGGGACGCTCCAGGAAACAAAGACGCCGCAGCCAGAACAACAGGCAATGCGATCACCATATCTCCGAGATGGCCGGGTATAGTGATTAGGACAGAATCAGGTCTCGGGCCTAGACAAAGTTCACGGATCCTCTGCGGACCGCGATTTCGCGCCGACCGCGACAAAAATTTGAACAAGGGTGCCAAGATACGCATGAACGGGTTAACCTCTTGGCCCTCGTTCTTTTGGGATCAAGCGCGACTTCATTCGTTAAAATAAACTATGCGAGCCAGCAGCAAGAGAAAGGATCGTCAGTGTGGCAAATGCTCTGCACCCCTACCAGGGTTACACAATTCCTCTTTTTGGCGACGTCTCTGTCCTTGAGTCTGTAGCTTCCAGTATCGGACGCCTCGGGCTAAATCCTGAGATCGTCAATCATCGAGAATAT
>JARGOJ010000455.1:4168-7211 GCA_029210225.1 Planctomycetota bacterium | reverse complement strand
GAGGACGCATCGAGCGACGTTGAGGACGAGCGTGACGGCGCATGGGGCGACGAGAATGGCGCTTCATGCCACGACGTTGAAGATGGCGACGTTGAAGGCGCTTTAGGAGGGGATGGCGTCCGAGTGAACGTCGTCCGCGGCGGCCTTGGAAGCTTCGACCGCGTTGGCTCTGGCGCTTCTGGCCTCTTGCTCCGTGGCGACGCTTCCCGCCATCTCTTTGGCTTCGCTTGTGCCCTTTGTGTCCCTTCTTGTCTCGCTTGCTCTTCTTATGCTTCTTCTTGTGTTTCTTCTTGCCGTCTTTCCGCTTATTCAGAAGCTCCGAGGTGGTGCTCTTCTTCGCCGTTGTGACGCCATCGGTCACAACACGTAGACTTGCAGCCTCGGCGTTGACGGTTAACAGCGCGCCGATGAGACAAGCCGGAAGATAGATGAACCACTTAATCTTCATAAATTCCTCGATTTCCTTGTAATGCTGATACTGAGTGAATCTGAGACCTTTATCGCAAAGGTGACATGCTCCGTGTTAACGCATGACCCCAAGGTGGGTTGCGGAGAAAGTCTATGGCGATGACCTTCTTACAAAAATCTCAAGGCTTGTAAGAATTGTGAGGCGAGTTGCAAAATCAAACCGTCAGCATTTTGAAACGATGCTCTTTTTTGGCTGGCAGTCCCCTAAGGATAGCCTTTGAAGTAAAGAACAACAGGGCTTTGCCGGCTTTTTTTAGAAGCGATTGCAGTCCGGCATAAAGCTTGCTCTTCTCCTGGCTGTTCAGAAACTCAAACTGGCAGTGCCATAAGCGAAGGCTCAGACATGAGACAGCCACAAACAATACTCATCATAGAGAAGCAAGCGTTCAGCCGTTTCCTCATTCGACGGGAACTTGAAAAACGTGGCCTTACCGTCTTTGCAGCGCGCTCAAAGTGGGAAGCCGCAGATATCCTTGGGGAAAACCCGACCCCCGACTTCCTTGTCCTCGCCGATCTCAAACGCACTCGCAACGGCGCCTACCGAATCATTCGACTCCCAAACGCCCGAGCGAGCAACCAACGATCTCGACTGGCTGGACACGTGATTACCCCCGACCTCCCGACGCCGACCACCGCCTCGCGAATCGCCGACGAAATCTCGGAGATTATCCAGAGCAGCCCTGGGCCTCAAGTCGTTGGAGAAATGCTCAACGATGACATTGTCCCACCACGCCTTATTGGCGAGCAGGCTGCCTAAGAACCGACAAGATTTTTATCCAGGAAAGAGTTGGGGCTGCTTTGATTTGAAAAGCGAGCCCCGTTTTCTTTTCGAAAGACCCTCCGCTCAATCGAGCAGCTCCTCCATGGAGCGAGTCAAGTCTTTCGTGATGTTCTTTTGGTGAGCCTCAATAGTGCCGCCACCAATCTCAATGAGCTTTGCGTCACGCCATAGACGCTCGACGACATACTCCCCAACGTAACCAAAGCCGCCGAGCACTTGAATCGCGTTGTCAGCGACTTCTTTACCCATTTGCGCCGCGAAGAGCTTGCAACCATCAGAGTCAACTCGGCCCCCTGTGGCGCCGATGCTCATCATGCGAGCTGTGTTGTAAGTGTAGGCCCGAGCCGCGGCATACTTCGCATAGCTCTCGCCAATATAGCGCTGGATTTGTCCGAAGCGATTGATCGGTTGACCAAAGGCCTCGCGCTCCGAAGCATACCGGACCATCACTTGAAGGCAGCGCTTCGCTATTCCAAGGGACATCGCCGCGAGGGTGAGGCGCTCAATTTCAAGGTTCGCCATCATGTGCATCATACTGTCGCCTTCTTCTCCAAGGCGATTCGAAGCAGGAACAACACAATCCTCAAAGACCAGCCCAGCAGTAAAGGACGATCGGCATCCAAGCTTGTCGCCGATCTTCTCCCCAAGGCTAAAGCCGGGACGATCCTTCTCGACGATGAAGCTCGAGATACGGTTGCCGCCAGTCTTGGCATAGACCAGGAAAATGTCTCCGGAAACACCGGCCTCAAGGCCTCCGTTCGTGATCCACATCTTCCGACCATTAATGATGTAGTTATCGCCGTCCCGCTCGGCCTTCGTCGTCATTCCTAAGACGTCCGTTCCAACCCCAGGCTCACTCATACACATGCCGCCAACCCAATCTCCATTCAGCGACTTTGGGAGCCAGCGAGCGCGTTGCTCGTCGTTTGAGTTCTGATAAAAGTTGTTCACAAAGAGCATCGAGTGAGCGAGGTAGGCGAGCGCAAAACCTGGGTCCGAGGCTGATATCTCCTCATGGGCGATCACCGCTGCAGTCGCGTCGAAACCAGCGCCGCCGGCCTCGTCAGGAACCGTGATTCCCAAAAGGTCCAGCTCCCCGAGCTGACGGAACAACTCACGATTGAACTTTTCTTCACGATCTGAGGCCATGGCTTGAGGTTCAACCTCAGAGCTCACAAAATCGCGAACCATTCTGCGGAGCGCATCATGCTCCTCTGTTGGGTTGAAAAGGTCAAAGCCATGATCTGATTGCGAATCTGCGGACATTTTTCCACTCCATACTTGTGGCACGAGTCTTTGCGCTTATTTTGCACAATTACTCGGGGAAAAAGAGATGTTTCCCCTCTATTTTCCTGCGCTTCCATTCAAAAACTTGAATATGAGGAAGTCTTTTTGTTGGCAAATGGGATCCCGTACGCATGATAGCCGGCTCAGCCTGACGGGGCGAAGGGGCCTTCTAACAGAAGCACTTTGCTCTCCTCGTCTTGTCAGACCGAAAGAGTAAGGGTCGAGGACGCCATGAAAATTAAAAGAGTTCGGACCGGAACAATTCAAAGATTCTTGGGAATCTGTTTTGTGATGTTCATAGCCGTTCCAGCTGTTGCCCAAGATAATAGCGAACGTACGGAAAAAGCCAGCCGTGACGGCGTGCGACGAATTCGTGCCGAGTTAAAGCGCCTTGAAACGGCGCGACGGAAATGGGTTCCTAAAGAGAGCGCCTTGGCACTCCCCAAAATCCCGACCCAATCCCCTGTGTTGAAAATACGCCGTAAGGTGCTCCCGCTCACTCTTAAT
>JARGOJ010000455.1:0-4145 GCA_029210225.1 Planctomycetota bacterium | reverse complement strand
CCTCGCTTCTCAAATTGCCTTGGAGAATGCCAAGGCGACGGCGACCGGCGTCGATCGCAGCCAAGCGGATTTTGACCCCACGATCGAGGCGAATATTTCCCGTAGTCGCGCTCGACGAACAAACATTTTCCAGAATCCTCTGACCGGATTGCCAGCGAACGCGGTGACCAACCAAACGGATCGTCTGAACCTTTCAACCTCCGTTTCCAAGCTCTTTTCTTTTGGTGGACGAGGCAGCCTCTCTTGGAATCAGAGTCGCTCAGAGACAGTCGGAGCGTCGAACAACCCTCAGGTCGATATTGGCGTCTCAGCGAGTTTCACTCAGCCCTTGCTCAAAGGGCGCGGCTTTGAAGTGACCCTCGCGCAATTGAAGAACTCCCGTCTTGATCGCGCTGACGCATACGCACGCTTCGCCCAAACCCTCCAACAAATGATCCTCGATGTGCGCCAAGCCTATTGGGCGCTCGTTTCGGCAGAAGAGAACCTGCGCGTCCAACAAGCGAACCTCTTTAGCGCTTATGAATTTCTTCAGGGAGAGCGTCTCAAGGTTGTTGAAGGAGCCTCAAAGAAGATTGACGTGGCCCTCGCTGAAGCGACTGTGGCCCGGCGTATGGAGGCTGTGATTCGCTCTGAAACTCAAATCGAGAATGCGCGAGATAGCCTCTTGAATCGCATTTCTCCAAGCGCTGATCTCTTGGCTTGGGACGTCTTTGTCGTTCCTCTCGATCGCCCAACTTACATTGCGCCTCCAAGCCTGGAGCTGAACGCTGCCGTGACGATGGCTCTCGATAAGCGCTGGGATATTCAAATTGCTGGGCGTGACCTTGAGCGTCAAAAGCGCAACGTCGTCGTAGCCAAGAACAACGCGCTGCCTTCCCTCGATTTCGATATCACTGGGGGCGTGGCGACCACACAGAAGAAACACCATAACGCGTATGCAGCTCTTGATCCTCCGGAAGACTCGTTCAATTTGCGGGCGGGCTTGACCCTGCGCTTCCCCTTGTTCTTTAGAGCCGAGAAGGCGAATGAAGCGCGGGCCCGCTTTACCTTGCGAGCCTCAGAGCTTGACCTGCAAAAACGTCGCTCCGATGCAATCTTGGAGATTCGAGCGTCCATTCGGAACATTATCAGCTCCCGCGAACGGGTCCTTGTCAATCAGCAGTCTGTGAAGGCTTCGGAGAAACAACTCGCCTTACAAACGGAAGCGGTTAAGCAAGGGGTCGCATTGACTCAAGACCTCCTCGATGCCCAGCAGCGCGTCGCGGACGCTCGTTTGGCGGCGCAGCAGTCGTTGATTGACTATCGCGAAGCCATAGCGAGCTTTCATGGAAGCTTAGGAATCTTGCTTGAGAAGTATCGCGAAGATCTGACTCCTGATATCCGCTCGGCATTGGAGGAAGCACTTCCTCAATAAGCATGAATGAGAGCTCCAACACTCCCTCACTCCGTGAGACGTCTCCCGATTTGTCGATAGTGATTCCAGCCTATGGAGGCGAGGACGAGCTAGAGAAGTGCCTCGCGGCCTTGGCGCGGGAAGAAAAGGAGAAGCGGCTGTCCCCCAACACGGAAATCGTGGTGGCGGACGACGCGACCCCAGGGGGCTTAAGCAAAGATCTGATCGAACGCCATAAAAACCGAGTGAACTTCGTCTTCGGCAAGGAAAACCTCGGCTTTGCGGGAAACGCGAACAGAGGAGTCGAGGCGAGCGCCGGGAGGGTGCTCTGTTTGTTAAACACGGATATGTATGTTGAACCCGGCTATTTTGTTGACTGCCTCCAGCCCTTCAACGACGACCCGAAGCTCTTTGCAGTGACCGGGCAGATCAATGAACCCACGGGAAACAACGACGGCTATAAAACTCTTTTTATGGATGGTGTTCAGGTCTCGATGCAGACGGTGAATACAAGCGACGCGCTGTCTTCAAAGCGGGCGCCAATCCCCTATGCGAATGGGGGAGGGAGCTTCTTCAGTCGAAAGATCTTCATGGACCTTGAGGGCTTTGACTCCATCTTCACCCCTTATTACTGGGAAGATACCGATCTTGGTTATCGCGCCTGGAAGCGGGGTTTTCATATTCGTTATGATCCAAGGCATGTCCTGATTCATGATCATCAAGGAACCATTGGAAAAGAGAAGAAGAAGCGCGTGAAGCGAATATTCAAACGAAATCGGCGCTTTTTCATTTGGCGAAATAACACAAGTCAAGGCTTGTTTTCGCTGGTTTGGCGCAGTTCTATAGGGCCTATGTTGAAGGCGTTTCTGACCCTGCGCCTTGCGAAGGCCATGGAGTTCTTCGGCGACCTTAAGTCTGTTCCGGCGATTGCCGCGACGCGGAAGCGAGGCTTTACGCTGGATGTTCGCTCAGATCAAGAGTTGTTAGAGCTTTGGAGCCAGAGTTCTGAGGATCGGGCCAAGCGCCAAGAGAAAAGTAATTCGTGAGAGGACCAGGTATGACTCGGCCATTGAAGATCGCCTTTATTGCCTTGGGCTTTCCACCGGACGTTGGGGGCACGGAGCTTTACAACGTGGAGTATGCGCGTCGTTTGAAAGAGCGCGGTCATGACCTGAGGGTTTTCACCTGGGAGACGGAGAGTGACGGGAGCGCCGAGTCCGACGCCGCCTTGCCCTTCGAGGTGATTCGGGTTCCTTACAGTCGCGAGAAGAAGCTGTTGCTTGATGAGGGGATCTCCGAGGCGCTATCGAGCTGGGGCTCCGAGGTCATATTTATCTCCCGGGGCTCAAAAATGTTGCCCAACGTTGTTGCGACAGCGGCTCGCCACGCTCCAGTTGTGCTTTCGATCCATGAGTTTCGCGAGAAACATCGGGGACGCAATCTGATTCAGCGCTGGCGCGTGAGGAGACGCTATGGAATGCATCTCGTGAAGTCGATCACAGTGAACAGTTCCGATACGAGAGGGCGTCTTGTCGACTTAGGGATCCCCGAGAGCCAGCTCGCCACGGTCTATCCAGGTGTTGATTTATCACAGTTTCAGCCAAGTGAAGAAGCGGGCAAGGCTCTCAGAGAAGAGCGATCTTGGGGGCAACGGCCGGTTTTATTGACCGTGTCACGCCTTGCCGCGAACAAGGGTCATACGCGAATTTTAGAGGCCTTGCCAGGTCTGTTAAAGCAGTTTCCAGACTTGCTCTATGTGATCGTCGGGAAGGGGCCGATGCGGGAGGAGTTAGAGGCCAAGGTCGCCGAGTTGAATATCGGGGATTCCGTGGAGTTTACTGGGCTCGTTGAGGATGTCAGACCTTACTACCATGCCTGCCACATCTTCTGTATGACCTCGACTCCCCAAAGCGAGCGCGCAAACGCCGGAGAGGGCTTTGGTATTGCTTATGTTGAGGCCGGGGCTTGTGAAAAGGCGGTTTTGGCGTCTTCGAGTGGAGGAGGAGCGGAGATTGTTGTGGATGGAGAAACGGGTCGGGTCGTGGATCCTCGGAAAAGTCACCAGGTGACAGCCGCATTATTTGACCTTTTGGAGAACCCAGAGAAAACAAGAAAAATGGGTATCGCCGGACGAAAAAGAATCGAAATGTATGACTGGAATCGCGGTGTTGTTGGTTTAGAAGCGGTCTTGAGAGACGCTGCAGGCAAATCCTGAGGCTTTTTCCAGGTCGGGAACTTAGGACTCTTGCAAAACCCTATGGTTGCAGAAATCTCTAACTTCTTCTAAATTGGCGCGGAGATGATTCCGCTTTGCATATTTGGGTGTTATCAAATTAGTAAGAGCGGTCGGCTTTAGGGTTGAGGAAGGCTTCCAAGGTGGAAGACTCAAAAGACAATAGCGAGAAACAAGACAAATCAGACGCGGAGAATGTGGCTGCCAGCGCAGAGCAGAGCGCGGCTACCGGCGAGTCTGAGTTGGTCGCAGAGACCAACTTAGGGAGCGTGGTGGAGTCCGACGTTCCGGGGCCTGCCGCTCACGATCCCATTGATCTTGAAGACACTCATATTAACCTCGACTTCTCTGATCTGCCCGACGATGGCGGCTTTGACACGGTTGGCTTCGATTACAACCCGGATGCTCTGGAGAAGACTCCTGCATCAGGAACTCCACTCGCCGATTTTTCCATGACTCGGGATGAGAACGGTGATACGCCAGCCTCAGGGACTCCTCTCCCTCCTCCTACCACAGCCT
>JARGOJ010000454.1:2492-7224 GCA_029210225.1 Planctomycetota bacterium | reverse complement strand
GAGTAGTCGCTCACTCCTTTCAAAACACTTCTCTATCTGAGCAATACGGAACTCAAAGTGACCCGCCACACCTAGTTCCTCATCAAGAAACTCAAAACCCAAAGACTCTGAAAGAATTCGACCTTTTAGACGCCACGCCTCCCCCGAGTCAGGATCGAGATTGATCGCTTTCTCAACACTCAATTTCGCACTCTTGTACCGATTTGCCCGAAGGAAAGCCCGCGCTTGAAGAATATGCAGCGCCGGCAAACTCTCGTCGGTTGTTAAGGCGCGCTCTAGCTTCTCCAACGCCCTTTCTATCCCACTATTGAGAGACTCGATCAATTCAATCTCCTGATCCTCCGTTCCCAAAGGCCTATACCGCAGCACTAGGACTTCATTCAATTCCTCAAATGCCGCCAACCCCATCTCATACGCTTTTTGCTGCGACTCAGTTCGTCCTTTTTCGGCGTTGACTTCAGTCTCTTTTTGCTGCCGAGTCTCGGCAACAGTCCTCTTTGCCTCCCTCAGTAGAAGGCCAGCCCCCCCAATTAAAGTGATCATCAACAAAACGCTCATGACGCTGACACAAGCCGTCGCGTTCGACCGCACACTGCGTACGAAACGCTCTCTCAGACTGTATTGATGACTCCTCAGCCTCCCTCCCGATTGATAGGCCTTCAAATCCGCCAAAAACTCAGCTGCGGACCGCATCCTTTCGTCTGCTTCACCTTTCAAGGCAATAGAAGCAAGGCTTTGAAGCTCGGGAGGCACAGCTGCCTCAATCTCCATGGGAGTCTGAATATCGCCCTTAATCGTTGCGACGATTTTGTTGAGACTTGTGCTTCCCCGAATAGGCGGAGAATTCGTCAGGATTTCACAGAGAATCGCTCCGAGCGCAAAAACATCACTCCGTTCATCAACAGTATCACCATCTGCCTGCTCTGGAGGCATGTAGCCCGGAGTACCGATCACCGAACCAACTTGAGTCAAATCCGCCTCTCCAGACGGAAGCTCCCTGCCCTGAAGCTCCTGGATCTTGACTCGCAAAGACTCATCTTCAATGTCTGCATCCCTATCTCGGAGTGCTCGTGCGAGTCCCCAATCCATGACAAGGACCTCACCAAACTCACCAATCATGATGTTCTCTGGTTTTAGGTCGCGATGAATAATCTGCCGATTATGCGCGTGAGCGACCGCTTCGGCCGTACGAGCAAGAGCGTCGAGGAGAGAGATTAAATGCTCTGAGTTCTTTGACTTGTGGTAGCTACGAATGCGGGAGGTCATTGTGTCCCCAGAAATGAGACGCATCAGGAGAAAACACTGACCCTCACTGTTTTCGCCCGCATCGTAGATAGGAGGAATGCCGGGATGATCCAAGCGGGCCGTGATCTTCGCCTCTCTAACAAAGCGAAGGCGAAGATCAGCATTCGATTCTTCGTTGCTCAATAATAGCTTGAGTGCAGCCTCTCTCTCCAAACGCTTGTCAAAGACACGATAGACCGCACCCATTCCTCCTTCTCCGATTTTCTCTTTGACCTCAAGCATGGCGTCACTTAAAGGAGTAAAAAAAGGCTGGGATTGCATCTTGCTCTTAACCAAGAGACAAGCCCGGTCAAAGTCAAAGTCCTTCGAGCTTGGAGCGGTGCCTCGAAGCTCTTCCTCGCCGGCGCTACGATCGCGTTGAAATGTATTGGGAGAATTTGAATAGGGGACTTGAACGAGGGTATTGCAACTCGGGCACGGCCCCGTCAATCCTGCGTTCTGAGGAGTCGCTGGTAATTGATAGTTACAGCTTGGACAGGGGAAAGAGTGCATCCCTTCTCCTATTGTTTGTATCTTTAACGGGGCTTATCTTAACTGAATTCGGCCGAACATGAATTCCAAAAGACAACACCGGACCAGCTCACCACAGACTCGTGCTACTATCATCCGCTCCAGCGGTCACTCAACTATTAGAAATGACGGTCTCAAAGGCGTTGTAGTTTGTCCTGTCTTTCCTAAATATCGGGACGGCGAAAACAACTCGACGAAAAGCCCCAGCAAACTCCTCACTCTCTAGGACGTCCTTGAAAATTTCGGCGATCTGTCGCGGGTCATTTCTGAAGACGCCACAGCCCCAGGCCCCTAAAATCAAGGTTTTGTGGCCGTAGTGACGAGCCAGAGCCAAGACCAACGCGCAGCGGTCTCTCATGACTGAACGAATCTTCGATTTATTCTTCTGTTCCTGACGACGAACAACTCCAGCGTTCACCGCTGGTGATGTAATCACAGAGAGCTTGTAGCTCGACTCCAATAAATCCCCCGCGTCATTTCTGAAGAATGGAACATCTGGCGAATAAATCATCATGTCTGAGTAAAGCGCGCTGCGACGTCCCTTGTTAAAACGATAAAGCTCCGAGCCTTGCAAACAAGGGTAAAGACCTGAGGACCGAGAAAGCGCTTCCTCCTGAGCCTGACTCCCCTTGATAAAGCCTCCCCCAGGGTTTTTGGCCGAGGCAAAATTGAGCGCGACCACTGACTCTTCCCCCTCCCTTTGGACCAAGCGCTCCCCACAGGCCATCGTCGTTTCGGGGCTAAGCTCAACCTGAGACAGCAAGCCCCCCAATACCTTGGGCAGTGAATCCCGGAGGGACCCAAGCCTTTCTTCAGAGAAAGTGACGGTTCCTAACTCAGCCTTCTCTTGATCCGCTTTAATAATCACAAGCCCCTGCCCTCGGCATTCATATTGGCCTTTGTCAAGAATAGCAAGGGTTTCAGCAGCAAGCGCGGCACGAAAATCACGGGACATATTTCTTTTTTCCTTCATCGTTTTATCTAGAGAACGCCTTCTTCCCGCATTTCTGTCAGATCAAGAGTAAAATGATTTGTGATAATTTTACACGCCTCTCTTACTGAGTTTAAATCCTAAGTTCTATGGTCTATTCCGCCGATCAAGCCCTTCGTCAATTAGAACGTCAGGCCGTTCAAAATCCTGAGGATAAGTCCATCCTCCGCGCCCTCGCCCAAGCTTATCATCGCCAGGGACGTCTCCCAGACTCCATCAAAGCGCTCCATCGCGGCGGCCTCTTCCACGAAAACGATCCTGTCGCCAACGCTATCTCCTGCGACCTGAAAAAACTCCAAAAGATCACTCTGGATAAGCTCGGTCCCTACGTCTCCTGTTGCACATGGACAGAGCAAAAAGACCAGAAAGAGTGGATCTCCCCCAAGCAAATAAATGAAGAAACCCCAGTGATCGTCGGACTTTCGATCTTTTGGCTCAGCGAGCTGGCAATCTTCAAGAATTCAGAGGACATGGCCCTCTGGCTCCAATCTCTGTCAAGTATTTTCCCAAGCGATGATGACCACGCCCTGCTTGAGTGGATCGCCTCCATGCCCTACCTCACCGACCTTTCCATTCGTCTTGAACAACTCGACGACGCTGGTTTTCAGTTCTTACGGTCGATGACAGGGCTAAAAGACCTTGAGCTCATTGTCGATCAAGAAAGCAGCCCCCTTCTCTTTGAAGACCTCGATTTCCTCTCGAAGTTACGCACTTTTGCTTTTGAAGGAAAAATTAAGCAGGAGCTGATCTCACTGAATAAATTGACGACGCTGCAAAACCTAAAGCTCACCACCAAAGCCAATGAGCCGGAATCGCTAGATTTCATATTCCCAAGTCAATTAAAAGCCCTTCATATCGAAAAGATTGACGCGTTCTCAAGGATATCACTCAACTCCATGTCCTCCAATCACGCCCTTCAATCTCTCTCCATAGACTTCTCAAACTCTGAAGAGCGAGGAATGAACCTGCTCTCCTCCTTTCCAAATCTCACCGAGCTATCCCTCAATTCCATTCACGCCTCTGAGAGACTCGCCTGCCTCCCCAATCCCGAACGCCTCAAGAAGCTCAACCTACAATATTCACCCATCGTCGAGCGCCACCTAAGCACCCTTCAAAAGTTTCAAGGTCTTGAAGAGATCCTCATACACGAAGGCGCCATGAGCTCCCTCATGATTGAGAGACTCAAGCGTGGTCTTCCACTGCTCAAGACCTTGACCGTAAACTCCGATCGATCGCCCATATAACAAGGCGCCGTCAAAGCATGGTTGAATCCGCCGATCAGTCTCTGCGCGAACTGGAAAGACGAGCCCGCAACGCTCCGAAAGATTACGAATTACAACAGTCCCTCGCCACCCACTACCTCAGACAGAACAAGCTCTCTGAGGCCATTCATGTCTTGCAAACTGCGGAATTGTTTAGTCCATACAATCCCGTGGCGCAATCGATTGCTAAAGAATTAAAGCGAATTCAAAGAGCGACCTTATCTCAGCTTCACCGAGAGACGAGAGTCTGGTCCTGGCCTCGCGCTCCCGAACCAGAAACACTTATTCCCATCAAAGAACTGAATGAGACAAGCCCCGTCATACTTGGCTTGCTCTTCAGAGAAAACGATTGGGCAACCCTTACAAACTCTCCGGACGTGAAGCTCTGGCTCCATTCTCTTTCCGTGACCCAAGCCGATCAATATGACCTTCCGGTAACCGAGTGGATCCTCTCGCTATCGCATCTATCACAGCTTACAATTCAATTCAGTGATTTTCAAAAAGAGCGAGCTGAGGCCCTGTTAAGACTAATCCAATTACAGGACTTGCAACTGGCCGTTCATGGCGATGTTCCAGACCATTTCTTTAGAGAAATAGGCTCTCTAATGAAACTGAAAGCCTTCACTTTCTATGGCTCAATGTCTAACTTTGAAGAAATATCCCT
>JARGOJ010000454.1:0-2482 GCA_029210225.1 Planctomycetota bacterium | reverse complement strand
CGCACTTCCGAACCCTCACTCAAAACGGTTCGCAATTCGATTTCCAAGGCAGCTTGAAGACTTAAACCTCATCACGCCCGCTCTCACGAAGCAAACCCTTCAATCTCTTGCCTCCCTGACTATGCTTCAATCATTGAACCTGATTGGCGTATCGGAACCTTCGGACCTCTCATTCTTTGAGAATTTCAGGCAACTTCAATGCCTCTCACTCACACCAAGCGTCTTTATCAAAGCCCTTCCAAGAATCCCCCACATCGAGCGACTTAAAAAACTCACCCTCAGCGCTGAACTCAATGCTCCCCACCTTTTTGACCACCTCGCCTCTCTTCCGGGCCTTACATCGCTCACAATCAACAAAGATCTCTTAGACAGCGCAGAACTGATCCGGCTCAGAGAACACAGTCCGCTCTTGACTGAAATTTGTCTCAATTGACGCCACTAAATAATTAGAACTCGAACGCTCCTGCTATACTAATCCACTGCAAATCATGCCAATTCTCAAGAGGGCTTGACCATTCAATGGACCAAGACGCGATTCAAACCCAATATCTTTTAAAACGTGGCTTTATCTCTCAAAGCCAAGCGGAGGCGCTGCAACAATTCAAGACTCAGTCTCCCAACGAGAGCCTCTTTCACCTCGCGGTCAAGAGTCAATGGCTCAGCCCAGAAGCATCTCAAGACATTCAGCAGATCCTCGTCGCTCCCTCCGATCGCTGGCCCGCCGTTGTTCAATTTCTCAACACTGAAGCGACGATCACAAAAAGCTCTGAAGCCCGCCTAAGCGCTGAACTCGGAGAGATTCTCAAGCAAAAGCCATGGTTCGCCCCACACGCGGAGTTCCTCTGGGAGAAGCTTGGGACCTTGGGAGAGGGAGGCATGGGAGTCGTTCAAAGGGTTCGCGATCGGCGCCTTAATCGTGAAGCCGCCCTGAAGCTCATGCTCCACAACGAAAACCCGCTCGCTCTCGAGCGTTTTCTTAGAGAAGCCAAAATCACGGCGAGGCTCGATCACCCGTCCATTCCGCCCATTTACGAGGCCGGTAAAACGGCCTCCGGTCAACACTACATTGTCATGAAGGTGATTGAGGGAAAGACGCTTAGCGAGCGGATCAATGCGGCTCATGCCTCTGGTCCCCCCGACCTTGGCGAGATCCGTAGCCTCCTGAGCGCCTTGATAAAGGTGGGTGAGGCCCTCAGCTATGCTCATAATCAAGGCGTGATTCACCGCGACCTTAAGCCAGAAAACATTATGATTGGCCGTTTCGGAGAGGTCTTAGTGATGGATTGGGGCATCGCAAAAGACCTTAAGAATCAAGAATCCAAAGAAGCTCCATTCTCGGAGTGCTCATTCTCCGAAGCGGAGTTAAGCGCCGTCGGCGTGACCGCATCGGGCTCCATGGTCGGGACTCCTGGTTACATGGCTCCTGAACAAATCGTCGGGAGCTGCTCTGTTCAGAGTGATGTCTTCTCCCTCGGCGCCATATTGACCGAGCTTCTCACCGGGAAGCAAGCCGTCAGCGGAAGCTCCGCGTTAGAGAGAGTCGTCTCTACGGCTTCAGGAAGCACTCTGTCGCCTCGTCAGATTGATAGGTTGGCTCCTAAGGAGCTTGATGCGCTGGCGCGGGCGACGCTTGATGTCGAGCTCGACGAACGACTCAAGACCGCCGAAGAGTTCGTCGAAAACCTCACGGCCTTTCTTTCGGGCCAATCCGTCCCGGTCTACAAGTATTCTCTTAGGGAGCGCTTCTCTCGTTGGTCCTCGCGAAACGGATCCTTCATTGTTGTGCTCGCCATGCTGCTATTGCTGCTAAGCTCCGCCACCATTGCCTATCAAGTCTTCCAGCAATCGGAGCAAGAGAAAGAGGCTGCGCTCTCTCGTGAGAAACAAGCTCGGAAGGACGCCGAAGACGCTAAGCTCAAGGGGACAAGGTTTCGGGAAGCCATTGAAAAAGTTCAATCTTTAGAGCAATTAACTCGACGCGGTTTGCCTCCAGAAAAGATAGTCAAGGCTATTGACGAACTCTTTCAATTAGGAGGTCGAGTTTATTCTCTGCTCATGACGGCTGCGAATATATGCAAGCTCGCTGGCCTTGAGGCTGAAGAAAAATCCTTCTTGGAGGAAGCCGCCAAAGATTTTTCTCCAGGCTACGAAGCCTTGTATTCACTCCATGAAATTGAAATGCGCCATTCACCCGGAGAGTTTCGGCCGACAGCTCCGATCCTGGAAATTGCTAAGCGGGCGAAAAAGAGGGGAGACAAGAATGAGTTTTCAATGCTCGCGGATGCCATGTCACTCTATGTGAAAGGCAAGCCCAAAGAGGCCTTGGCAGCGCTCAATGATTTCGAATCTTACTCAATCACCTTTGCGGCGGGTTATTTTTTCCGAGGGCTGCAAAAAGCAACCTTGGGGAAACGCTTCGAAGCGCTAAACGATTTCGACAAAGCCATTCAACTCGATCCAAACTTCGCGACCGCCTATGCCT
>JARGOJ010000453.1 GCA_029210225.1 Planctomycetota bacterium | reverse complement strand
CCCATCCATGATTGGCTCCCGAGAGACGAACGCCCTCGTTCTTGACGAAGATGGGGTCGCGTCTGAGCACTGCATGATTATCACAGCAGGGGAAGACCTCTTCATTGTCGACCTAGGTTCAGCAACAGGAACCACCCTCAACGGTGAGACCGTGACTCGCAACACAGTCGGGGCTGGCTCTGTCCTAAAAATTGGCGGCGTCACTCTAAGATTGGTCGACGCCGGCGGCGCGAGTCGCCAAGCATCACCTAAGAAACGCGCTAAAGCACCGTTAGCCGTCGATGAAGTCACCGACTTGAACGACCTCGACTCCGATGAAGACGACGCGCCAGCTCCTCGCCCTAAGAAAGAAGCAAAGCGAAAAAGAGCATCCGCGCGACGTGAGAAGCCAAAAGTACGACGTGACTCTCCCGATCCCGACGAAGACGACATGCCGGAGTTCCTCGACGAAGAAGATGGACTAGGGGCGACTCTAAGCACTCTTGAGGAGAGAGCGGTCACCGCAGCGCCGAAGCGTCAAGGAAATCTAGCGACCATGTTGGGCGCGGTCGCCTTCGTAGTTGCCCTCGTCGTTATCTTTGGAGCGTCTGTCACGATTATTTCGTCCGTTGCGATTAGCAAAGACACTGACCCTGCCGAAGAGAGCAACCGTGTCGCGAATTGGTCCTTTGAAGAGGACATGGACGCGAACAAAGAGATTCCAGGCTGGCTTCTTGAGCGCAGCGTTCAAGAGGCGACCTTTAAGATCGAGCCGAACGAGAACTTTGGCAAAAAGGCGCTGAAGTCCGTCCTCGTCCCCGGCTCGGAGGTGAAAGTTGTTGCTAAAAAGGCCGTCGTGATCGAGGAGAAATCGACCCTCACGGTCTCTGGCATGTTTGCGGTTGAAGGCAAGGCTGTGGTTGGCTTGGAGTTAGCGTGGCTTGGCGATGGAGACGTCGCTTTAGGGAACTCCATTGTTGCTTTGAGCAATAAGACCGGAGACTTCTTCGAGGTCAGCGGCACGGTTCACCCCCCAGATAGAGCCGTCAGCGCTCAACTTAAAGCCTTCGCCCAGTCTCAGGATGGGGCCACGGTGTTCTTCGATCGCCTTGAGTTGACTCAAGTGGTTGAGAAGGACGAAGACGCGGCTTTTCAGTCCCTCGCTCGTCAAGAATGCATTGTTGAGTGCAACGACCACGGCGTCGCGACCTTGCTACACCCTCGCAAAGACGGCGCTGGAGTCGATGTTTATGCGAGCGGAGTTCAGATTGGCCTCGTCGAGGGTTCTGGAGACGGGCCCCTCAGCTATAGTCAGCAAGAGGCATCGCGGATCGATCTTGAGCTCAAGAAAATCAACGATCGCATTCGCTATCGCGGAGACCTCTACGACCGAGAGGCCGGGCGGTGGCGTAAGGTCCGGGTCAAAGTTGAGAAGACCAACGAAGGCTTTAACTTCAATTACACATTCAAAGAGAAGAGCGTTGAAGCGGATCGCCGCGTCTTTTTGCGCTTCGATATTCCCGACGCACGGGTCGTTGAGCCGATTAACTTTGTCGATAACAAAGACAAAAACGACCTCCTCTCCAACCTCTTCAAGCGCAAGAAGGCGACCGAGAAAGACTCGAAAGCCGCCCCCGAAATATGGGTGAAGAACGTGGTCGAGATGGCTTGGGGACGCAATGAAAGCCAGATTTCCCTGCGTTTCTCTTCGGCAGCGACCTTAAATGTTCGCAAAGTGAACAAGGGCTTCGTCATGGATGTCTTCCTGCCTTTGATTTCAGTCAAGGCGCTGGAAGAGCGTAGCGCGGGCTTCGAAGTCGCGTCGTCTTCGAGCGTTGTCCAAACTCGGATTCGCTCGATGTTTGCGCTGGCCCAGAAGGCCCAAAAAGCGGGGGATTTGGGGAACGCGATTAAGCTCTATCACAAAATTCGTCGGACCTTCAAGTTCGATAAAGCGGCCTATCGCCGGGCAGACGATCGCGTCAAAGGCTTGGAGAGTTATGCCAAGTCGCTCGTCGCGGAGATTCGCCAGGCAGAGAGCGACTCATTCGCGATCGATGCCCCGGAGATTGAAGTGTGCGCCACAGCCAGCTTTAAGATTCTTGAAACCGCCTATCCAGATAGTCAAGAGACACGGCTGTGTCGAGAGTATCTGGACAAGATTCGTGCCCGAGGCATTGAACGGACTCAAACCGAACTAGAAAACCGCGCCAAGAAGCTTCTCGCTCTGGGCAAAAGTTACGAGAGTCGCCAACGCGTTGCGCTGGCGCGGACCGCGCTCAAGCTTCTCGTCGATTTCTATCCGGCCGAGTTTCAAAGTGTTAAGGACGGTCAACGCATTCTTAAACGTTTGGAAGAGGATTGAATGGCTGTTTCCGTTGGTCTTGATATCGGTCAGGGATCTGTCAAAGCCGTCGCTCTCAAAGGGAG
This sequence comes from Planctomycetota bacterium, assembly GCA_029210225.1. Classification (GTDB taxonomy): domain Bacteria; phylum Planctomycetota; class J058; order J058; family JARGOJ01; genus JARGOJ01. Next base: position 4,828 of record JARGOJ010000453.1, on the reverse strand, counting down.
CGGCGCTTCGATCACCTTGTCACGATACGCTGTTCTCTCAAGGCAGCAACTTAGGGACGAGGGCATCTCCGATGAGGACCCCGTCGCCCTTGGAAGCCGCATTGCAAACTGGCTGAAGTCGGAGGGCTTTCCTACTTCACGCTTGCAAGTCGCGGTGGCGGGGCGAGACTCCATCATCCGCTATAGCAATCTGCCGCCAATGCCCCCATGGCGCCTTCAGCTCCTTATGGAGTATGAGATCGCCGAGGTCGCGGAAAAGGCCGGGGAGTCTTTGACCGCAGACTTCGCGATAGTCCCCGCACAAACAGGATCCGACGGATTCTCTGTGCTCGTAGCCCTCGCTAAAGACTCCGCGATAGAACCGATTATCTCCTCTCTCGCTGAGAATCAACTCGACATTATCAGTGGTTCTCCAGCCGCGGTCGCTGCCGCCGATACTCTGCGCTTTCTGGGAGATCCGGAGAAGTCTGGCTATTCGGTCGTCGTGAATATTGGTAAGTCGTCAACGGATGTCGCCGTGCTTGATAGCGGCGTCATGGTCTTTGCTCGGACCATCACTTCTGGGAGCGACCTCTTCAACAGAGCGCTCTCCGATCACTTCGATATCGACGAAGAAGACGCCGAAAACTGCAAGTTAGATAAGCGAGGACCCGGCGGAGAAGGCATTGGTCCGATTCTGTCTCAGTCGATGACTCGCCTGGCGAGTTCTGTAAAGTCGACCTTGAATTACATGAAGGGGCAGCTCAAGCTCCGGGATGACGTTGTCCCAAGACGGGTCTTTGTCACCGGCGGCGGCGCTCGCTTGCCTGCCCTGGCTCGTCAGCTCGGGGAGATGATGAACTGTCCCGCCGAGGTTTGGGACCCCCTCGCGGGAATCGAGACATCTGGAGCACCTCAAGGCGATTTAGAGGCGATTGAAGAGCACGGAATAGGCGCGTCTGTCGCCTGCGGCCTGGCCCTTAAAAATCTGCTTCAGGCTTCATCTAAATTAGATCTACTCCCTCAGAAGCTTCGAGAGAAGCGAGAGTGGAGTCACAGGACACGGTGGCTCATCGCTGCGGGAGCCTTGCTCCTCTTTCAAGGCCTTCTCACTATTGCGTTGACGGGCTATCGTTATTCCGGCGAAGATTCCCGACGTGAGACCCTCGCGAAGACAAACGCCAAGACCGTGAACAGTCGAAACGCCAAGCATAAGAAGCGTGTTGGCCAAAACAACGAGCGTGAGAACTACCTCGCGTCTCTGTCTTCCCATGCTCGCGCCGGGCGCCAAGTTCAGCGTGTCTTGAGGCTGGTGAGCGACGTCTTGCCGCGAAACATGGTAATCGTGTCTATTGACCTTCAAGTGCAAAAGCGCAAGGCCGATCCAGACGAGGAAGGACCGCGGCAAGCGGCTCCAGTCAAATTTTTGATTTCCGGTCAGGTCGATAATACTCAGCTTAATTGCGAACAAGAATTAGCGGAGTTAGCGGCCAAAATGGAAAGTCACAGTAGCGTCGCGGCGGTCAGTATTGATCCGACCTCGGAGACAGGTGCTCCCCGCGTGAACTTCGAGATTGAACTCACACCCAAAGATCCTGAAGGATAGAAAGAGACCGCCATGGACTGGAAATCGATCTGGCACACTCATAAGGTCTTCATCAGGAACGTGGGCATTGGAACAGCCGTCTACCTGGTGCTGCTGTCCTACACCCAAAGCCTCGCTGTCGACGCTCAGAACCTTTCCCGACGCAACACCGCTGAAGCTCGGAAGCTTAAGAAGATCGAGTCGGATCTTGAGCGCGTTGAAGGGAAAGAGAAAGGTCGGGAGAACTATTCGAAGGAATTGGAAGACGATGTCTTACAACGCATCCTTTGGAAACTCTCTCCAGAGAAGACCGTAAAGAAGTCGGTTAAGAACCGCTACCTGGATTTCGCTCGTATTCGCGCCAAGACCATCAAGGCGATCAATGAAAAGTCATTGGAGCGAGGCAAAGGCGAATTGTTGCCTCGAGACTTCGGCTTTATCTCTTCAAAGGACGATGTTCACAAGGTCGATGAGCACTGTTATCGCCTCGATATCACCGAGAGAGTCCTTGTTTTCCTCTATGAAAACGAAACGGATAGCCGGCTTCGTCCGAATGTGCGTATTGAGCAGAAGAAGGCCAATTTCGAAAAGTTGCCAGCAAAGGACGGAACAGACCGCTATCTCGGGCAGATCCCCATTCGATTTACCATGACGATTTCCCCTTCCGTTTTCCCTGGTCTCCTCGCTGAGTTCCAAAGAGAGGGTCAATTCTTGGAAGTGACTGAGTTCAGTCAAAAGCGAGATGGTCGCTCCAAAACGGGCCACGTCAGCCTTGTCTTCACAGTGTCGGCTATGATCACGGTGAATAAACTGCCGAAGGGCAACAAAGTCAAGAAGCGACGGGGCGGTGGAAGCAGCGCTCGATTTGGTCGTCGCTATCGGCGGAGGCGTTGATGATTATCACTAAGGAAAAGATCGTCTTGCTCATCGCGATTCTCGTAGCCTGCTACGGAACTCTGACGACGCTCAATAACTACAAAGCGCCGCCGGCAGTTGATGAGCCTGCGGCAGAGCAGAGCGCGGCGGATGACTACAGCGCCGATGAGAACCTGCTCCCTGAGCTAAGCGCTCGGACCAAGCTCTTTGATAGAAAGGGCCGCAATCCCTTTTTGATTCGCGAGAGCTACGCCGAACAGGCCCCCGTGCCGCTTTCATTACCTCCTGGAATTGGCTTCAAAGAGTTTGTTCCAGGGGTTGAGATCGACCGAGAATTCAACGGCAAAGACGTATTGCAGTATAGCCCTCCGGAGATCGATCCGGAACCCAAGGTTGAAGAGCCAAAAGACGAGCTTCCCAAAGACGAATGATTGAGAATCACAGAGACAGTGGACGAGGTCCTATGCCCATGCCAAGCTTAAATCTCCGGGGTCGTTTCAAAGCGTCAGTGAAAGTCGCGGTGACTGCGCTCGTCTTACTGAGTTTCGCTGTCTCAGCGGATGCTCAGGAGATTCGCGAAAAGGACACCGTGTACGTCAAAGGGCAAGATAAGCCCTTTGTTGGAATGATTGTGAGTGCTCCGGATGAATTCCCGATCATTATTGAGCTTCCCGGGGGTGTAAAAGCCACGGTCGAACAAGCCAAGCTCGATCGTATTTTGCCAAGGCAAGACGCGCAGCAGGCCTTCGATTCCCACTCGAAAACTCTCAAAGATGGAGACGCGACGGCCCACTATAAACTGGCTCAATGGGGTGTCGATCAAGAGCTTCTGAAGCCTGCATCTGAGGAGTTGAAGAAGGCTCTCAAGGCCAACAAGAAGTTAAAAGAAGCGTACGAACTGGCGATCTTCATTAGTAACGAACGTTTGGAAAAGGTTGCCCCTGGTGAAGAGCAGGAGCTTCTCTATAACGAATTGCTACGGGTTGCCGGTTTGGCCATTGAGCACGACTGTTGGAGTCCTCGGGTCGGCTTGGCTCAGGGTCAGGCGTTAATCGTCTTGGGCTTCTTCGAGCCTGCGATTCCTGTCTTTAAAAAGGTCATCGCTGAGCTTCGCAAGGACGGTGGATCGCTCACGAAAGTTCAAACCTATGTCTTGAAGAAGTGTTGGATTGGGCTTGGTCGAGCGCAATTGGCGGCGGACAAGAACGACGATGCTCAGGCATCTATGGAAGCCTTGGCCTTGCTTGACGAGCAGTCCTTCTTCGCCTATTTCCACAGGGCCCAGGCCAAAATGCGCCTGGGTAAGATTAAAGAAGCCGCTGACGATTTCACCAAGGCGCTGAGCATTGAGGCCGCCTATGCTGAAGCCCACGCTGAGGTCGCGCTATGCCACACGAAGCTTGGCAAAATCGACGAGGCTATCCTTCACTTAAAACAGGCTTTGGCCTATGGGTTGTCAGACACCCAAGCGGCGAGAACACAGCTTGGAATGCTTTATCTCAGAAAAGGTAAGCTGAAGTCTGCGGGCCATGAGTTCATCAAGACCCGCGATGATCGCCTCTTTGGGCCGGCTGAGGTCGGTCTTGCGCTCATCAAGGCCCGCAAAGGGGAGACAGAAGCAGCGCTTGTCGCCCTCAAGAAAGCCGAGTCATTGATTCCCTTAGATGGAATGACAAAGGCCCTCCGCGCCCAGCTATTAGCTCGCCTCGGACGCAACACAGAAGCGGCAAAGGCCTATCAGGAAGCCGTGCGCTTAGGATTCAATGTAAAGGTCGGGCTGCGCGCCCTCGCTGATCTCTCTGTCAAAGAAGGAAACGATCGCCGCGCTGCTCAGTGGCTCAACTATCTTGTCGCTAATGACACTCTCAAAAACGCTGGCGACTGCTATCGCCTGGCGCGAATTCTCCTTAAAGAGAAGAAGTTCGATCGTGCTCGGGAGATCTTTGAACAGGCGCTTAAGCTCAACGAGAATCACGTGCCCTCGTTGAATGGCCTCGGATATCTCGCTTACTCCGAGAAGGCCTTCGCCGACGCGACCCGCTATTTCAAAACGGTTCTGAACATCGACGCGAGTAACCTCTACGCCAAGCGCGCTATCAAGAACATCGGTGAGAGTCAGAGCCGAAAAGTTTGGATCGACGATTTCAAGAGAGACGGTCTGGAGGTTGCCAATCTTTGGAATAAGTCAGTTGGTAACGGGATTGTCGTGAAGTTGGCCGAGAAGAAGAAGGTTCTCTTCAACGGCACTCAGGCCAGTAAAGATATGGGCAAGACCGAACTCTATCGCAAAATGGACGGTCGCTTTGTTCGCTTTGAAGCGTCCATAAACACAAAGAATAGCCGGGGCGCCCGCGTTGGAATTCGTATTCGGATTCGGAATGGCGCTCG
>JARGOJ010000452.1 GCA_029210225.1 Planctomycetota bacterium | reverse complement strand
CGCTTCTTGAGCTTGGTCTGTGGAGGCGCCAATGTGATGCGAAACGTAAACTCCCGGATCTTTGGCGAGGGGCTTGTCGTATTCAGCGACTCCAGAGCCGGGTTCGTTTTCGAAGACGTCCAGGCCAGCGCGGATTCCTTTTTCTTCGATGCCTTTGCGAAGGGCGGCTTCGTCCACGACTGCGCCCCGAGACGTATTGATGATGTAGGCGCCATCTCTCATGGCATCCACGAAGGCTGTGTTAATGAGGTGCTTTGTCTCCTAGTTGGACGCGACATGGACAGAGACGACGTCGCTTTGGAGCGCAAGTTCGACGGGTGTTGGCGCATACTCCACGGATTCTGATCGGGCTCGGTCGGGAGTCATGCTGCGAGACCAGACGACAACACTCATACCGAAGGACCGCGCTCTCTTAGCGACTTCCTGAGCGATGGTGCCATAGCCGATGAGCCCCAGACGCCGGCCGTAGAGACCTTTCGCCTTGCCGTATTCCTTCTTGTTCCACTGACCATTTTTGAGGTCGGCGGTTTGGTCGGGGATGCGACGATCGCAACTCAGAATGAGAGACCAGGTCAGCTCGGCGACGGCGATAGCGTTCTTTCCTGGGCAGTTGGCGACAAAGACACCGTTATCCGAGGCGTGGGAAACATCAATCGTGTCGTAACCCGCTCCGGCGCGAACGATAAGTTTTAGGCGTCGGCTCGCATCGAGAGCTGCGGCGCTCACCTTCGTGCTTCTCACGACGAGTATGTCAGGGTTGCAGTCTGCCAGAGCGGCCTCTAAGGTTTCGGCCTTGAGCCCTGGTTGAGAATTCACCTCGAACCCAGCGAGGGTTAAAGCGTTGATTCCGGACTGCTGAAATTTATCGGCGATTAGAACTTTCATGGGTCTCCCATCCCGTGTTCGAAGTCATTTTCTCGGGGCGCTGAGCTCATCTGTGTCGAGCAAAATGGTCACAGGGCCATCGTTTACCAGGTTCACGTCCATCATGGCGCCAAAGCGGCCGGTTTCGACGTTCAGACCCATTTCTCGAAGGGTCTGACAAAAGAATTCATAGAGGGGAATCGCCTGCTCGGGACGGGCGGCTTTATTGAAGCTCGGACGTCGTCCCTTCCGGCAATCCCCGAATAAAGTGAATTGAGATACCACTAAAACTGAGCCTCCAGAATCAATCAAGGAGAGGTTCATCTTCCCTTCATTGTCCCGAAAGATTCTCAGCTGCGCCAGCTTCCGAGCGAGGACCAGAGCTTCCTCCTGGCTGTCGTCTTGTCCGACCCCCAAAAGAACGAGCAGGCCTCCGTCGATCTCTCCGACGACAGAGCTATCGACAGTGACTTTGGCTTTGGTGACGCGCTGAAGAACGGCTCTCATGCAAAGCATGCCTCAAAGGCTGCGGTTAAGTCGGCGATCAGGTCATCGCAATCTTCGACTCCCACAGAGAGACGAATCAGACCGTCGGCCAAGCCGGCGGCGCGGCGAACTTCGGGCTCAATCGCCCCATGAGTCATCGTCGGTGGATGCTCGATGAGGCTCTCGACTCCTCCAAGGCTCTCGGCCAGCTGGAAGAGCTTGGTTTTTGTGCAGAATACTTTGCCTTGCTCGACTGTGCCCTTAAGTTCAAAAGAGACCATTCCTCCGAAGTCGTTCATTTGCTTGGCAGCAATCTCATGATTGGGGTGAGACTCTAAACCAGGGTAGTAGACCCGGTCGACTTTGGGATGCTCGGCGAGGAAAGTCGCGACGCGCTTAGCGTTGGCGCAGTGGCGTTCCATTCTCAATGACAGAGTTTTGAGGCCGCGCAAGACCAAGAAGCAATCCATCGGTCCGGGGACCGCGCCGACAGCGTTTTGCAAATACGCTAACTCATCGAAGATCTTCTGACTCCGTGTGAGGACAGCGCCGCCAACCACGTCGGAGTGCCCGCCGAGGTACTTTGTCGTTGAGTGCACGACGATGTCAGCCCCTAAATCTAAGGGCTGCTGAAGGGCGGGTGTGGCGAAAGTGTTGTCGACGGCTAAGAGCACGTCGCGCTTCTTGGCCAAGGCCGCGGCGGCTTTGATGTCGGTGATTCTAAGCAGCGGGTTGGTGGGGCTTTCGAGCCAGAGCAGCTTTGTGTTGTCTTGAAAGGCGTTCTCGAGAGCTTCGAGATCGGTGCAATCGACGAAGGAGAAAGTGAGGCCAAAGCGCTGGTAAACCTTTGTGAAGAGGCGATAGGTGCCTCCGTAGAGGTCATTTCCGGCGATGACATGGTCGCCGCTCTTGAGGGTGCGAAGCACGGTGTCTGTGGCGCTCATGCCCGAAGCAAAGCAGAGCCCGTGGTCGGCGTTTTCCAGAGCCGCCAGCGCTTTCGCGAGGGCTCTTCGGGTTGGGTTCCCGGTTCGGCTGTATTCATAACCGGTGTGCTCGGCGGGGGCTTTTTGCACATAGGTTGAGGTCATGAAAACCGGAGTCATGATGGCCCCGGTGATGGGCTCGGGTTCGGTGCCCGCGTGAACGGCCTTTGTAGCGAAAGCTTGGTCTTTATCGTGCATTTTTTATCCTTTTGGATTCTCGCCGGTTCGTCTACGACGGCGGCCAAAACGTTCTTTCAGTTCTGATGTTGGAGACTTTAGGCTGTTGATTATTCGAAAGAGCAGAGCTTTTTGATTTCCCGTCAACAGTGACATGAGACCGGTGAAAACAACAATAGGCGCTTCTTTGGTGAGCCGCGCCAAGTTGACCGGGGTCGACAGACTCTCAAGAGGAATCTCATGATCTTCACAAAATTCCTCAATAGGGTACGACTCTGGCCAAGATCCATCTTCATAGAGGAAGAAAAGAAAATCGGACGCATCGGCTCCGGAGCTCATGAGTCCGTTCAAGAACGCTCTCTGATCCTCTGAGGACGCGAGGACGAGCTGCTCCTGGACTTCTTCTTGATATTCAAGAAACCACTCAAGAATGTGGAGCTGCTCGTCTTGCAGTTGATCGAATCGCCCAAGGAAAAATGAGAAGAGCTCAGCGAAACGGTCCGCACGGACCATTTGCTGAGCCCAAAGGAGCATCAATCGAGGATCGTCAGGGGCCGCTTTAATATCGCGCCGACCCTGCGCTAATTCTCGATCCACAGGCGCTCGGTCCCTCTTCTCAGCGAGCGATTCGTGAGATCAAATCACCCTTGGTCACAATTCCATATTGTTTATCTCCACTCTTCACGAGGACCGCTTTCGGTCCTTTCGTCAGAATAAGAGAGATATCGTCAATGCTCGTGCTCTCGTCAACGACGGGGAGGCCTTCGCCCATGATGTCAGAGATGGTGACCTTTTGAGGATCGGATTTGTTAAGGAAGAGCTCGAACATCTGCTCTTCCCGAATCGTTCCTTTGACCTCACCGTCTTTGATCACAGGGATCTGATCGACCTCGTACTCCTTCATGAGCCGGAGCGCCTCGTAGGCCAAGGCTTCTGGCTCGACGGCGATCAGGCTTGGAACCGAAGTCGTCTTTGTGTTGAGCAGTTCGCCGACGGTGCCTTCACGATCGTTGGGCATAAAGCCGTGGTTCGTCATCCAATCGTCAGAGAAGATCTTCGAGAGGTAACGCATCCCCGTGTCCGGCAAGAGCACGATGATTGGCTGATCTTCAGTGAGGTCGTGCTTCTTGGCATATTCGATGGCGGCCCAAACAGCGGCGCCCCCGCTTCCTCCGGTGAACACGCCTTCTTGGCGCGCCAGCTGGCGAGTCATAACGAAGCAACTGCGATCATCGATTTGAATCACGTCGTCGAGGATGTCGAGGTTCATAGTCGAGGGGAAGAAGTCTTCACCGATGCCCTCAACCAAGTAGGTCTTGGCCTCAATGACTGTATCGCTATGGAACTTGTCGTAGTACATCGAGCCAACGGGGTCGACGCCGACGATCTGGACATCGGGATTTTTCTCTTTGAGATACTTTCCAGTGCCAGACAGCGTTCCACCAGTTCCCATTCCGGCGACGAAGGCGTAAATCTCGCCGTCAGTCTGTTCCCAAATCTCAGGACCGGTGCTCTGGTAATGAGTTTTGGGGTTGGAGGGATTCTGATATTGGTTTGGATAATAGCTGTTCGGAATCTCCCGAGCGAGGCGTGCGCTGACTGAGTAGTAGGATCGAGGATCTTCGGGCTCAACAGCGGTAGGAGTCACGACGACTTCGGCTCCGAAAGCCTTCAAGACGTCGATTTTTTCTTGGGACATCTTATCGGGCATAATGAAAATGCAGCGATATCCCTTGGTGATGGCAGCGAGTAAAAGACCGAGGCCGGTGTTGCCGCTGGTGCCTTCAATAATGGTGCCGCCGGGCTTAATGAGCCCCGCTTTTTCGGCGTCTTCGAGCATCTGAATTCCGATGCGGTCTTTGACAGAACCACCGGGATTGAGATACTCCATTTTTACGTATATAGGTGCTCGGACTCCCGCAGTCACCTTATTAAGGCGAAGAAGCGGAGTGTTTCCGATTAAACCGAGAATATTCTTTGCGAACTTCATCTACCCTAGTCCCAACTCTCAAACGAAGAAACAAAAATGCTAAAAATTGCGGGTCGGCAGGGTATGTTATCGGGTTCTCCGGAGGGATCAAGACTGATTTCAAGTGAGCCTTGGAAAAGTGAAAGACAAGCGAGCAAACATGACAAATATTCACTTCGATGGAATGGACTGGTTAGGGCCCTGCGCGCAGGAATTCCAAGAAAAACACGGTGTCTACACCATCATCCGCTTGCAGTACAAACGCAACGGTCGAGTTATCTATAAAAATTCACGCCTCGACACCGTCAGCGAATCCGAGATGGAAGGAGTCGGAGTTCAACTCTTCACTCGTGATGGCGAATCTGTCCTCGGCAGCTCCAACGAGGTCACCGAGAAAGAAATCCGCGCTCTCCTCGACCGCAGCCTCAAGGTGCTTCAGTCTTCAGGGGGCCAAATTGAGGGCAAGAACAAGGAAATCTGGTCCGTTCCAAAGTTCAACGAACGGCGCATCGTTGAGACTCCTCACGGCCTCGACGCCGTCGGTTTCGAGACCATCAAAGAGAAGCTCCTCGCACACCACAAGCTCATGGCGACCGTCGACGACAGCTATGAGGGTGAGCTTTCCCTGACGAGTTTCATCGCCGTCATCGAAGAAGAATGGCGCATTGTCCGCGGTGACGGAAGCTCTGTTCATTGGAATGTGCCCCGCTGCATGCTCTTCGATAGCTTCACGGTCCGCAAAGGCGGCGGCGCTTCAGCCACACGAGCCAACTATCACGAACGGGACCTTCGCGTTCTTCTTGAAGACAGACATTTAGAGGAATACCGTGCGGCGGCTTATCGCTTTCGCCGCATGGCTTACGATCTTCGTGGTGCTCCGAGGATCAAGGGCGGTCAATATAAGATCATCATCGATCCGGCCTTAGCGAAGGGCCTCGCCCACGAAGCTTTCGGCCACGCCGCAGAGAGCGATGCCATCCGCTTTCATTCGATCCTGGGCCAGAACGAGAAGTTCCGGACGGGGCTTCCTGTCTGCGATGAGAAGATTTCCATCGTCGATTCCTCCGTCGAGGGCGATTGGGCCTACGCGCCCTTCAGCTCAAACGGTTTGCCTCGGGAAGATGTCGCGATCATCGAGAAGGGTGTTCTTAAGGCGTCCCTCGCGGATGTTTATAGCGCGAAGGAGATCGGCTGCGACATTACTGGGGCGTCTCGCTTGGAGAGCTATGGTGACGTGCCGATTCCAAGGATGTCCAATATTCGCCTTGAAATCAGCGATCCTTTGCCCTGGGAGAATCCCAACGACAGAGATCCTGTCAGGCTTCATAACTATCTCAGCGACTTGGATTTGATCGATTCCAAAGAAGAGGTGCTTTATCTCAGCGGCTATCGCGGGGGCCAGGTGAATCCAAAGCTTGGGGACTACGTTTTCAACTGCCAAGCCATCTATAAGTTCCATGAAGGCGAAACGACCTTGCATCAACCGGGTTTGTTTTCAGGGAAGGTCTTAGAGACCTTGGAATCCATTAAAATGGGGATCGGACCGAATTCGATTCACCATTCTGGGACCTGCGGCAAGGCTGGACAAGGCGTACCCTCTTCAGGAGGGGGTCCGCTCTTTACCATTATTGATAAGCATCCCGCGATTCACATCGGCGGAAAGTAACGAGCCTTGGCTCCAGAGTTTGACTAGACCAAGAGCGCTCAGAGGATGGGCGTGAGCAACGATTTTTGGGGGATCCGTGCAATCACTCGACCAAGTTCGACATCATCTAAAAGAATTCCAAGCCCGGACCGATGACTACCGCATCGATCAATGGCAGGTCTCCGTGACCGATTCCGAGACCCTCTCCGTCGGTCTCAAAGACAAAGAAGTCGGTGGGGTCTACGGTCCTCCGTCGACCCGACGAGTCATCGGCGGCAATATCTATGTGGTCTGGCATGACGGTCAGGTCTCAAAGAGTACGGTGAACAGCCTCTTCCTGCGACACTTTGAGAACCGCCTCAAGCGCTTGCGCAATAGCGCCTATCGCGAAGAGTTCGTCATCGATATGCCGGAAGGTCAACAAATCCCAGACATCAAGATCTATGACGAAAAGGTCAATGAAATAGTGACCGAGGATTCGAGGCGTTGTTTCGACGTCCTGGGGCGCTATAAATCGGAGTTGAGCGCCGCAAAGGAGAGCTTCGATGGCTCGGTGGGAGCGCGGCACTCGTACTTGTCTGTCATTAACTCGAAGGGTCTTGATGAGACGGTTCGCTCGACCGTGAATAGCTTCAGCGTTGGCGCGGATTCCTTGTTTGGAGCGGGTTATCGCAGCCGTCGCCGCCTCACTGACGACGACGTGGTCAGTCGCCTGCAGTTCCTAAATCAGTGGCTCCCACACTTTCAGAATCTGACCGAAGCCCATCCTGGGAGCGGCGAGCATCAAGTGGTGCTTCTACCAGGTACCGCCGCGAGTTTCCTCGGGCACTTTGTTTTAGGAAATCTAAACGGCGAGGCAGTCGCCAATAAGAACTCGGCTTGGTCAACGAGTGATTTTGACTCGTCGAAAAAAGTCTTTAGCGATCAATTCAATTTGAAGTTTGACCCGACTGTCGATTGGATGGCGCGAAGTTACAAGATGGATGCTCGGGGTTTAGTCGCAGAGAACGTCAGCTACATTGAGTCGGGGCAGCTTACGCGGCCTATTGTTTCTCTCAAAGCGGCTCAACAGCTCTCCTGTGTTCCTTCCCCTGTGCCATCTTCCGGTGGTCTGACCATTGAG
>JARGOJ010000451.1:3150-7247 GCA_029210225.1 Planctomycetota bacterium | reverse complement strand
AAGATATCGGCGTCGTCGAAGAACTTCACGCCGATGTATTCAAGCTCATCAATGGTGACCTGAGGGCCAGCGCTGGTCTTATAGTCGAGGATGATATCCCCGGCTTTGTTCTTCTTTGTCTCATAGCTCACATCGGCGAAGAGATAACCTTTATCGAGCAAGGTCTCTTTAAGGCGCTGCACATCGCGATCGACGAGGTAGGTGTCGAAGACCTGCCCAACCTCGGATCTCACGCCTTCTTGAATCTCACTGGTCTTAAAGGCCTTGGCCCCTGTCACTTTGACTTGAACAATCACCGGGCGCTCAGTCACGCTAAAGACAATCTTAACGCCTCCTCCCGGAACCTTATCCACGCGGACTTTGATAGGAGGAGAGCTTTTGTCAGGGGAGTCGAAGTGGCCGAGGCGATAGAGGCGTTCGAGGTCTTGAATCAGCTTATCGGAATCGAATTTTTGCCCGACCCGGCTGACGATGCGATTGAGGAGCTCACCCTTGGCGATGCGACGGATGCCCTCAAAAGAGATCTCTCGAATTGTCTCGCCGCTGTTCTGCGCTTCCGTTTGAGGAAGGAAGGTCAGGTGCAGGAGCAATAGGAATGCGAGAAGTAGAAAACGCTGCGATTTCATGTCTTCCTTAAATTCTATACTTATGTCGGCTGGTCAGACAGGTTGTCGAAGCGTGTGTATTGGCGTTGGAAGCCGACTTTGACTTCCCCAGTAGGACCGTTCCGGTTCTTTGAAATCACGATTTGCCCAAGACCCTTCACACTCTCGTCTTCAGGACGATAGTACTCCTCGCGGTAAAGCAGCAAAATAACGTCCGCATCTTGCTCGATGGATCCCGATTCACGAAGGTCACTCATGCGAGGTTTGTGGTCGGGGCGCTCTTCCACTTTACGACTGAGCTGGGCGAGGGAGATGACCGGGATATCGAGTTCACGAGCGAGGGCTTTGAGCATCCGGGAGATCTCACTGACCTCAACCTGGCGGCCGTCGCGGCTGTTTCCCGAGCCGGTCATGAGCTGAAGGTAGTCGATGACAATGGCGTTGATATCGTATTGAGCCTTGAGGCGGCGCCCCTTGGCGCGAAGCTCCATAGTTGAGAGCGCGGGGCAGTCATCAATATAAATACGGGCTTCGGAGAGCAGCTCGGCGGCGTCCATGAGGCGGACTTCGTCGTCGCGGCGGACGTAGCCTCCACGGAGCTGGCGAGAGTCGACTTGGGCGACGTTACAGATGAGGTTGGCGGCGACCTGAAGCTGGGGCATCTCTAAAGAGAAGAAGGCGGCGGCTTTGCCTTCGTAGAGGCACATGTTTCGGATGAAGCTGAGGGCCAAGCTGGTCTTACCCATGGAGGGGCGGGCGGCGAGGATGGTGAGTTCCCCAGGGTGAAAGCCGTGAGTCATGTCGTCTAGGAGCCCGAAGCCGCTGGGGATACCGCGCTTGTTGGTTCCTTCACGCATGTTGCGGAGGTGGTCGAAGACCTCGGTGATGGCGACGCTGATCGGTTGGGCGCTCGTTGAGATACGGCGTTGGGTGACCGCGAAGAAGCGTTGCTCGGCGGTGTCTAGGATTTTGTCGGTGCTCTCAACGGAGTTGAAGGCTTCGTTTTGGATTTCGGCGGAGGTTGAGATGAGGTTTCTGAGCAGGGATTTCTCAGAGACGATGTTGGCGTAGTAGGCGGCGTTTGCGGCGGAGGGGACGGCGTCGACAAGCTCAGCGACGTAAGAGACGCCGCCGACTTCTTCGAGGAGTCCTCTGTTTTGGAGTTCGCCTTTGAGGATGATTTGGTCGAGGGGTTTGCCGGCGTTGCGTAGGGCCAGGAGGGTTTCATAAATAAGGGAGTTAGCCTTTTTATAAAACATGTCTGGCTTGAGGCTCTGCGCGACTTCGTCGGCGGCCTCGGGGTGAAGCAAAATGGCTCCGAGAATCGCGGCTTCAGCGTCGAGATCTTGAGGAGGGACTTTGTCTAGGAGATTTTCAGCCATGGTCCTTGCTTCTTTTTAAAGGGTGGAAAGCATAACCAATGCTTTTCGATTCATCTTTGCTTTCCTATGAAATTGTTCCAAGACGCATCTTCCTGAGTGTTCGGAGATTCCTCAGTACTCTCTTGAAAACCTAACTTTATAGCGATGAACGACGCTTTTTCTGTACATGAGGGCGGGCGTTTGGAGATCACAAAAGAGTCTTCTCTGTCTCAGTTATGATCTTCAAGCGCCCGCCAAAGACCTTTGTAGATAACTTCGACTCAGTTGGCCAACAAAACTTTGTCTACCTTGGCTCGACCAGCAGAAATTGGGCTTTTCCTCGCAAAAGGGGCCTTAGATCTGAAGCTTATAGGGGTCTCAAGAGCCAAGGAAAGGGGATTTTTTCTACACCGTTTAACGACAGCGTCCCTGACTTGGCATAAGCTATAGATGCCGTTTTAACCGAAAGGAAGTTCATGGATACGGGGACCAAAGCCCGTTCGATTGGCCGTTTGCTCATAGACCGTGGTATGGCCACAGAGGAGCAGATCGCGTATTGCGTCGACCTCCAAAGGAAGAGGGCGCGCTCTGGGGATTTCTCTCGGATTGGAACCATTCTCGTCGAGCAGCGTGTTGTGACAGCGGCTCAGGTCGCTGAGGTTCTTAAAGAGCAAAAAATCACCATCCTTATCTGTGCGATTTGCAAAAGCCAATACAACATCCATAACTTCAGCAAGAACGGTTACTACGAGTGCCGCAAGTGCCATGGCCCGCTTAAGAAGCCTAGCTCCCTCGATTCTCTGATCATTCAAGATTCCATGAGGACCCGGCAGAAGCCTCCGAGCTCTGGGCGCAAGCCATCGGCGAAAGACACCATCGTCGCTCCTATTCGTAAGCGGTCGAAAACCCCGAATGAGGGTCTCCAAAGTCAGCGAATCGGCAATTACGAGATCCTGGGAGAGATCGCCCGGGGCGGCATGGGGGTTATCTACAAAGCCCGGCAGTTGGCATTAAACAGGGATGTGGCCCTTAAGACTTTGAACGCGGAGGAAGCGCGCCGCGAGGATGCGGTGGAGCGCTTTCAAAGAGAAGCTCAGGCGATTGCGTCCCTGAGGCATCCTAATTTGGTGGCGGTTCATACGGTCGATCGTTATCAGGATATCCACTTCTTCACCATGGAGTTCGTCGAGGGGATTCCTCTTGATGCCTTGCTCAAAAAAGAAGGCCCGATGACGGGGGAGCGTGCGGTCGAGGTGCTCTTGCCGATTGTTGATTCCTTAGAATATTCCCATAGGGAGGGTGTGGTTCACCGCGACTTGAAGCCTGCCAATATCATCATTGATATGCACGATACGCCTTTCCTGGTCGACTTTGGTATCGCGAAGCGCAAGGGTGATCGTCAGTTGACGCAGACTGGGGAGATACTTGGGAGTGTGCCTTACATGGCGCCGGAATACATCATGGGGGAGGAATACACCGAGGCCTGCGATGTTTACTCGATTGGTGTCTGTCTCTATGAGTCCTTGGCGGGTTTTGAGAATCTGCCCTTCGGCTCCGACAACACAGACATCGAGACTATCCGTCTCTTGAAGAAGATCGCCTACGAAGCCCCCGCCCCCATTCGGAACTTCCGCCCAGACATCGATCCCGTGCTCGAAGCGATCATCATGAAGGCGATCACTCGGGACTTGTCCGTTCGTTATAGCGACGCGGCCACTCTGGCTGCAGATTTCCGCGCCTGGCTTGAGCAACGCCGAAAAGCGATGGTCATTGTTGAGAGAGCCCCGTCTTGGGTCTGGGGGCTGATCGTGCTTGCGATCTTAGGTTTAGCTGGAACAGTCGGGCTGTTAATCTACAACGCGGAGAAACAGCGGGGACTGCAAGCGGAGGTTCAAACTCTCGTTGAAGAGCAGGTCAAAGAAATAGAGCGCCTGGAAGCCGCGGGAAAGCTCGACGAAGCCGCCAAGCAAAAAACGGCGCTGAAGAAGTTCTGCAAGGGCAAGGGCTGGCTCTCGGAGTTGAAATCGCGCATTGAGGGCCAAGCGGCCAGTGATGAGAAAGCGGCTGATAAACCTGATAAAGATGAGCCGGGCAAGAAAGCTCCCGATAAGAAAGAGCCAGTGAAGCTCGA
>JARGOJ010000451.1:0-3140 GCA_029210225.1 Planctomycetota bacterium | reverse complement strand
GGCTCTCGGAATTGGCGTCGCGCATTGAAGGCCAAGACGATCAGAGTGACGAATCGGATTTAGAGAAGTCTGGCGATAAGAAGTCTGATGGAGCACCTGACAAAGAGACTCCTAAGAAAGAGCCGGTAAAGATCGATCCGCTGAACGACCCAGTTAAGAAAACTGAGCCTGTTAAGCCCTCGCCTAAAAAAGATGATAAATAACTGTTAGATCCTTATAGAACAAGGGTCAAATCAATTATCAGCCTCACAATATTTTCCTGTTAATCCGCTATGACTGCCCATGATTCTTCAATTATCAAAGCCACTTGCATTGCTGTTGTCGTTGATGCCAAAGACCTGTCCGCTGAAAATTTCTACAAGAAATATGGCTTCATTACTTTTGAAGAGAGCGCTTACCCACGAAGAATGGGCCTCTCCATGGACAAGCTTAAGAGAGCATGCAATACAAAGTAATGAGATCTCCTCCATAGTTCACTCTTCTCGGATCTTCACCCGAGAGTGGTTCCGCTGTAGAGAAGAAGCCCCTGTGATCGTTCAGGAGGATCAATTAATTTCTAATTTCGACGATAAACGATGATGGCTTCCTGACGCATTGGATAGACTTTCACTATTTGCGATCCAGGCGGAGGATACAGTGAGGGAGGATGAGTTCTCTCCATAATATTTGGACTATATACAATGATCGTCCCGGATTTATTGGAAAGCTCTTTATGCACTTGCTTCACAGAATTGAGAATGACTGGGCGTCCAGTCACGTAAAGTCTTGGGAGAGGTTCTTTCACATATCCCAGCTCTGGACACGCCAACATAAATGCTAAGGGCTGTTTTGTGATGATAATATCTGTCTTATGATTCTCTTCTAAGTATTGGGATAGCTCTCTGCAATGATTGAGATCGATTAAGTATTCCCGCGATCGCTCAAGGCGATGACCGCTCCTAGACCTAAACTGAGGAAGATTTGGATAGAGACTACCCCACTGATTGATTGCGCTGACAAGCCCGATAGCTATGAGGATCAACAGCGTGAATTTTGAAAAGAACAAACGCTCCATGAGAAATGAAAAAACTAGCATTAAAGGCAGCCACGCCACAACAAGATATCGAGCCAATGGGTTGTCATGAATGATATGAGCAGACCAAAACCCCAAAGAGTATATTGTGAAAAATACAAGCAGTGGGAAGAGTTTCTGATCGCGGAATAGATCGAACCTGAGCTTGGGCCGCAACAGGAATGAGATCGCTAAAATAATCGTTGAACTAAAAATCACTAATTGCATTGGGAAATGAGTCAGCGCCAGTACTATCCAGGCTAAGAAATTCCAAAGGGGCTTCTGTGGTAGAGCTTGGAAGTGTTGCAAAAAAGCCATAATCGGGAGAGGAATGAGCAAACAAAGCGACAGAAAACTAAGCTTCACCGTGTTTTGATGATAAGACCGCTTCCAGATAAAGTGAACAATCAGCCAAACAATCATCGCGAGCGCAGGGAGAAGAGCCGTCGCTTTAATAAAATACGCAAACATACAAATTGAGCTGGCCATGACGTACTTCTGACTCAATAAGCAACGTGCGATCATCATAACGCAGAGGGCCAATGGGATTTCCAAGTAAATCGCCGCACACTGTCCTGAGAAGATAGGATCCAACGCCGCGACAAAGACCCAAAGAATTGCGTATTTCAGCTTGAAGATTTCTCCAATCTGTATTGCCAAAGCAAGCGCTACAGCGGCCATAACAAGAGTGCCAATGTGCATTACAATGTGCAAAGCACTAGGACTCATAATCAACAGTCCAAGACCGTATAACAATGAAGGCAAACTCCAGAGATAAACGTTGGGGCCGCCCTCGAAGTAATTTCGTTCTGATGCTAATTGAACGACGTTCAGGTTATTCTGAGCCAGCCAAGCACCCTGCTGATAGGTCGCCATAACCCCATCCCAATAGGGAGGATCAGTCAAGGTTTGAGAATTGAAAATGAGGAGTAAAACAAAGGCCACAAAGACATGCAGCCAAAATCGATAAGACAAATCAGTCTTTGATTTTACTTCCATTTGAACCCTCCTTTTCGCAATGGCTTGCGCGCAATGGCTTGCGCGCAATAACAAGAGCGGAACTACCAAATGGTAACTTTAACCCTGGGATACGGAAGAAGAACCGTTCAAGCTTACCAAGAGTTAAAAAGATCGCGTTCACAATAGGAGAAGGAGGACTGACTTGATAGCTGTCTTTATTGACAGTTGACACCCACTTATGCACCAGTTTCAGAGGCACTAACGCGGCAAATAAATAACGTAGTTCTTTAATTTCAAATGCAGTCTCTGCAAAGAGTTCAGACAGATCTCGAAGATGATAACGCCGATAATGTTGATTGATTTCATCATGGACGCTCCACAGCATCATCAGCGAAGGCACAGTCAGAATGAGAAGCCCCCCAGGCTTGAGTATATCGTAAGCCTTAGTCAGAGCGGCCTTATCGTCCTCAATGTGTTCAATCACATCGAGCATCAGTAATACATCGTAGCTTCTTTCGGATTGAAACTCTGGTCCAAAGGTACAGTGAATGACACGGTCACTCCACTTAGGAATACAATTTAGCAACTCTGCGTCTGGTTCAATTCCATAGACTTCACCAAATTGACTGAAATCATCAAAGGCCACTCCTCCCGCACACCCAACATCAAGGATTGATTGAGAATCTCGCGTAGGAAGGCACAATTGTTTTAAGAGCTTCATGATTAAGATGTGACGATTGCGCCACCACCAATGTTGGCGCCATAGATTCTGGTATGTCTGAGCGTAGCTACTATCCATTGTTAAGGAGCCTCTGGAGGACGTGTATTCGAAGCAACAAACCAACCAAGGCTTCCGGGTCCTTCTTCATCAAAGCCTTGTGCCCTATCAATGATCCAAGGTTGACGGGCTTTCACTTCCTCAACAAGAACAGCGATGTACTCCCCAAGTAATCCTATAGTCAATAATTGAACTCCGGAAAGAAATAATATGAGAACTATGATACTCGTCCAGCCTAATTGATCGTTTGGATTCATTCCAAATAGACGCAACTCTAGCACGCGCCATAAGACCAACAAGACAATACTAAACAAGGAAAGCAGACAAAAGACTATCCCCATCCAACTCGCT
>JARGOJ010000450.1:3675-7252 GCA_029210225.1 Planctomycetota bacterium | reverse complement strand
TGAGCGGTGACAACGATGTAGAAAGTGAATCCTAAACACACATCGACTCTTGCGTTTGAGACAATGTCATGAAGAATTTCAGTGGACTTTGTAACCCTGCCACTGTGTGGTTGGAGCGCTCCTATGGACCCCGGTAGTGCAAACTACCTTTGCCCTCGATGCAAGAAACCCAACTTGAAGCCGTGCTTGGACGGAGGAATCTACTTCCTTCGCTGCCACAAGTGTGACGGAGCCTACTTTATCGAAGAGCTCGACGTTGAGCAATTCGTAAAGGCGAAGTTAGGTACTGAGGCAGCCCGGGTATACGCTCGTTGGCTCGTATTTTCGATGGGTGGCGGTGCTTCGAATAGTTACAGCCGGCGCCTGTGCCCCCTTTGCTCGAATAAGTTGCAACGCCATGAGTTCGGTATGGAACCCCTCTGCTGGGTTCTCATTGAACGCTGTGACCTCCATGGCTTTTGGATGGATCGAGATGAAGTGGAATCAATATTAAAAGGGTGTCAGGACGCGGCTCGAAGGGGTTGATTCGGTCACAATAGGGGAGGATTCTTCTTTTGGAAGAACAAGATATTTATCGCACCATTGTGCCCGTTCTCATGGAAACCGATCCTGAGCAGGTCCTTGAATCCGCTCTCGATGCTCTCATGGACGTGAGCGGCGCGGAGCGCGGTTGCTTGGTTATCCCCCTTGGTGAAGAGAGCCAGAGCTTTGCCGTTGAGTTTGCACGCGGTCAATGGCCCAAAGATCCTGCCTCCCACGAACGCAACGTCAGTCGCACTGTTCTCAACGAGACCATCAAAAACGGCAACACCATTGTCCTCGATAACGCCCTCGAAAATCCGAACTTCATGCACAAAGAGTCCATCATTGGCCTCAAGCTCATGTCGGTCTTAGCCGTTCCCATTTGGACTCTTCCGCGGGGTTCGCTGCCTGTCGCCGCGATTTACCTCGACCACCTCAGTAAAATTGGCGCCTTCACTAAAGAAATGGTCGAAGCCGTCGAGACCATCTGCGAAATGCTCGGTCCCCGTATTGAACAAGCATGGCGCTTCGACCGCCTGCGAAACTCCGAGCAGAGCCTGCGGCGCAAGCTCAAAGACAGCGACCCCAAGAACGTCCCCGTCGGGAACTCAGTCAGCTTTCAAAACATCGTCCAAGCCGGACGCCAGGTCGCTATGAGCGACGTCCCAGTTCTCATCCTCGGTGAGTGTGGCACCGGAAAAGAAGTCATGGCTCGTATGATCCACGAGTTCTCGCCGTTCTCCGAAGGTCCCTGGGTCGCTATCAACTGCGGCGCCCTACCGCAAGATCTGCTTGAGAGCGAACTCTTCGGTCACGAGAAAGGCGCTTACACCGGAGCGACCAGCGCCCGAGTCGGAAAAATAGCGTCCGCCGCCTCAGGGACACTCTTCCTCGATGAAGTCGGTGAACTCACCCCCAGCTGCCAGACGCGCTTCCTTAGGGTGCTTCAGACCGGCGAGATTCAACGGGTCGGCAGCGACCGCACCATGACCGTCAAGTTTCGTCTGGTCGCCGCGACCAACAAAGACCTACGGGAGCTCATTAAAGAAGGCCTCTTCAGGGAAGACCTCTACTATCGCCTCAACGTGATTCCCCTGACCATGCCCAATCTCCGTGACCGCGGCGACGACGTCCTGCTGCTCGCGCAAAAATTTCTCTCCGATTATGCCCGTGGCAACGGACGCATCCCCCCACGGATCGCGCCAGAAGCCCGCGTCGCCATGCTCAATTATTCTTGGCCTGGCAATGTTCGAGAGGTCGAAAATGCTATGCGCCGGGCTTTGGTCTTCTGCACGGGAGAAGTGGTTGAACTCGGTCACCTGCCGCCTGAGTTGAATAATGGTCAGACCAGCGCCCTTCCAAGCAGCCTGAGCCCTGTCTCGTCAGTGGTCCCGCAAGAGATCCCGCTGACCAAAGATGGCTTCGAGCAAGCCAAGCGAAACGCCGTTTTAGAAGTGGAGCGCGGATTCCTAACCCGTGCGCTCACCGCCGCCGGGGGGAATCTTTCCCGAGTTTCTAGGGAAACAGGCCTTAACCGGGCGGTTTTGTACGATATGCTCAAACGCCTTGAGATCGATCCTTCGGTCTTTCGGAGTGGGATAGACAACGCGTGATAGAGGGACATTGGGACATGAAAAATCAACGACGCTTCGGGTCTAAAATTCAGGCTCTGCTCTTGTTTGGAGTCCTGATCATCCCTGGTTTGGCGTGCAGCTCTTCCGAAGAGAAAGCGAAGCCAAACCCAGCGAAGACTGTTGAGCCCGAAAAAACTTCGCCCCGCCCCGCCAGCTCTGATTCCAGTGAGGCTGTCGGCGGCAACATGGAAAAGGCCGTCTACGAACTTAACCGTGGCCTCAGGTTCATGGAGAAGGCCTACAGCGAAGATCGGATCAAGCAACGCATCGTCATCTTCAATCAAGCGATCACCGTCTTCAAACGCGCTTACAACCTCTATCTCGATCAGTTGTTAGTGGCCGCCGAAGCCGACAAAGAGATCATCGAAGAGCAAGTGGAGAAGATCAACCGCTTCCTTATTCGCTGCCATCGAGATCGTCCTGCCATTAAGTAAGTCACGGCGCAACCATGCTTGAGCGTTGGAGAGAAGAGTCTTTTGATTTACTGAAAGAGCTCTCCGCGATCACATCCCTCACACACCGCCGACTGCTTCGCCTTTTGGTTGAGTCCCGAGGCGAACTGGATCTCTCTCACACCGATTGGACCCCAAGCGAGCGTCGTAAACTCCTGAAGTGGTCTGAAGCCTTTGACTGGCTCGATCGTGGACCCGACAACGCACCCACTTTGAGCGTCGCTCCCGAGTTCTTCGCTGTGCTCGCCGAAGCCCTCTCCGACGTCCCACGACGCCTGCCGAAGAGCCGAAGCACACAGAAGCTAAGCTATGAGAACGAGGCGCTCCAAGTCTTGCTCGCTGAAATGGCCAAGCGCGGCTCAGTCAGGCTGCTCGCTGAATTCACAAAGAGCGATCAGGCGATTCTCCTCGCAGCGCACGACCAGGACGATACCGAGTTCTTCGCCATTGAAGAATGGCGCGCTTGTCCCATCGAAGAGACCCGCCTTGGTCCTGTCGTTCGCTTAAAAACGGCCTTCCTCACTCGCAGGGTCGCACCCAAAGTCGCGAAATGGCTTGGCCCCAACTACGATTTATTGCTCGGTGCGCTTTCATGTTTGGGCTTGGCGAAGCGAGGAGAGTTGAACTTCAGGATCGACCTTTCCTTGAAGAAGTCCATTGAACGGCAGATCTTTAAGCCCGGAGAGCAGACTCAGCTAGCCTTTCCCATCCCCGAAGTCCCGACTGTTAAGTTGATACTCGCGGCGCTGGAGCGGGCCAAATTCATAAAGCGAGAGGGGCGGGGAGCTGTGCTCATCAACGAAACCCCGCTGCAAAATACGGACGACCTGCTCTCGCTGCTGCACCACTTCGCCGGCGTTTTGGATTTACCAAGCAGTCACCAAGGTATCGCGCCCATTTGCAATCACAGCCTTCGCTTCCTGTTCAATCACAACGGCTCGCTCTTTCTCACGGAGGCTTTGGAAGTTG
>JARGOJ010000450.1:0-3665 GCA_029210225.1 Planctomycetota bacterium | reverse complement strand
CCCTTGATAGTTGGCCTCATTGGACCTTGCTCGACTTGAAGGCCGCCTGCTGGCCTCGGATTGTGCCCCTCGCCAACGCCCTTGGATTTATTGAGATTGGCGTTGACCACTTGGGCGCTCCCCTCGCCTTGCGATCGACAAGATTGGCCCGGGCGACCTTTCAAGAGGCCAGCAATATGGCTCGAAGACATGGGAAAGAAATCGAGCTGGAAACCGATCTCTTCAAGTTGCTGGAGGCCGCCTTCATCGGTCCACTGATGATGGATCAGCAGAAGATTCTTTGGCGCATCGGGAAGAATCCTGCAGCCATCGAAGACATCCGTGATTTCTTGATGCCGTTCAAGTTAGACGACGAGACCAAAGCCTGGTTAAAGTCGTTGAAGGCCCAAAAGAAGACGGTCAAAGCGCGAGCGCGGTCTTGGTATGTCCTCGAAATTGAGAGCGCCGAACTCGCCGATAAGGTCGCTGAGTCAGAGCTCCTGCAAGACATCATCATCGACCGGGTGACCCCAACCGTGTTCCTCCTCAAAAATGCGTCCTCCCTGACCGACTCCTACAAGCGCGAACTGAAGCGTCTTGGACTCGACCTCGAAGCGCACTGAACAAAGACTTTTATCGAGATTCTCTAACACATTTGTCCAGTCTGCGGTATATGATGAACTCTCATTGAGAGCTTATTTTTCGGGACTTAGGAACCATTTGTCCCTGACGAACGTCTGTTTTGTTAGTTTTGCTTTCACTTGAGAACGGATTGAGTAGGACGAAGCAGTCTTTGCCATGAGTTCATGTTGAAATTACAAAAGCGATCTCCAACCAATCCCGGAGATCTACAGTCATTGACGGCGTTTCTTGACGGCGTGCTTCTCAAAGAAGCGCTGCGTCGGTCCTACGTTTCAGCGGCCGATGTTGACCTCGCCGAGATCAGTCAACTCGGTGATTTAGACCGCAAAGACCCCTACAGCCTCCTCCAACATCTTCTCCTCCAAGACCTCCTCAACGCCGCCCAAATCCAACTCCTTATGCACGATCTCGGCCACCTCCGTTATGAGTGCCCGCACTGCTCCGCGCCGCTCCGGAGAACGGTTTTCTTTGTTGAGCAGTCCTGCCTCGCCTGCGAAAAGCCGATGCCGACCTATACGCAGGCGCAGTTTGAGACCTTTCATTTGTCGAGCATAGAAATACTCACGGCGCGAAGCCCCGAGCAGCTATCGGTCGCGACCAAGGACGTCGATCACAGCCTCGATCGATTCACGGTTCTCGGAGAGCTGGGGAGAGGAGGATTTGGCACGGTCTTTCGCGTCAAGGATGAGGAAACCGAGAAGATTCATGCTCTCAAAGTCTTTCGCGGCCACGGTCAAAAACCGAGCCGGGTGTCTCGCTTTACCCGTGAAGGCGAATACATGGCGAGGCTCCGCCATCCATACATTGTGAGTGTTCTGGAAGCGGGGCGCCACGGCGATGTTCTCTTTATTTGCATGGACGAAGTGCCAGGTGTTTCCTTCAAAGAATTCCTCCTCAGCGACGACAACACCCTCGACAAGGCTTTGGATATTTTTGAAACAGTCTTAGAAGCTGTTCAATTCGCGCATGAGTGCGGAGTGCTGCATCGCGACTTGAAGCCCTCCAATGTTCTTATTCCCGATGGTCTTTGTGAGGCGCGGCTGTTCGACTTTGGCCTTGCTAAGGACGAGGCCTTCGCGGAGCCGATTACCCAGAACGCAGAGATCGTTGGAACTCCCTATTACACGTCTCCGGATCAGATTGTAATGGGAGCGGCGAAGGTCGATGCGCGCAGCGACGTCTTTTCTTTGGGAGTGATGCTCTACGAAATCTTGACGGGGAAACGCCCATTTACAGCGCGTCGCCGAAGCGAAGTCTACACCCAAATTTTGTATCAAGCGCCGGAGCGCCCGGCAGAACTGAACCCGGCGGTTCCAGAAAGTCTCGACGAGGTCTGCCTGAGAGCGCTGCACAAAGAGCGGCGATCGCGTTACTCCAGCGCTTTGGAGATGTTAGAGGAGCTGAAGAAGGCGAGGGTGGGTCACGCTTTGAAAAGTTCGGCGGAATTGGTGGTCAATCGAGGGCCTAAAAAGCGGCGCAAAGGGACTCGGCAACTGATTAAAAGGCCATCTCGGCCCCGGGCAAAAAAAAATCAGAAAGTGACCAAGTTTGACGACAGTGGTATGCTACGCCGTCCGAATATAAGAACGTCTCGCTCAAAGAGTGAAGATTCGGGTCCGTTGAAGGGTATCGTCATGATTATCGTCATTCTCTTAGCCATACTGTTGGGATTAGTTATTGTCCCCAACGCAAATGGCGATGACGCGAAATCTCCGGTTGTCAAAGCGAAGCCAGCGCCCAAGAAAGTGCAGTTCTTTCCTCAATTGGCGGCCAAAGATTGGGTTCACCGCGCCTTCGCTGTGAACGAGATCGCTGTTGAGAAAGACGATTTCAAAGCCATCGTGGGGCTTCGTGAAGTTCTCTCAGATCGCCATATCATCGTTCGTGGCTTTGCCATTCGAGCGTTGAAAGAGCGCTCCATCGAGTCGCTGAGAAAATTTGGCGGCGCGCCATTGTTTGAAGGACTCATCTCAAATCTAAAGTCGAGAGAAGCATACATCGCCTCCAGCGCCTTAGACCTGCTGCGAAAGCTGGCCGGAGACAAAGGTCCAGGCGAGAAAGCGAAAGGCGCTCGTTGGAAACGCTGGTGGGCAAAAACAGGCCGCGAGCTATTCAAAGGAGTCGATGTCAAACCCCAAGCGGACGACAACAACGCCTTCCTTAAAAACGCTCCGAAGAAAGAGCCCGCGCCTTTTTCCCCTGTGGGTCCCGCGAAGCCGGGAAAGATAGAAACAACAGTCAAAGGCAAGAAAGAGAACACAGTCGCGGAGAAGAATGTCACGACCTTCTTTTCTGAGATCCGTGAAAAGGGCCTCGAAGTCGTCTTCATCATCGACGTCACTAACAGCATGAGTGACGAGATTAAACAGGTGCGGGAGCAAGTCCAAGAGATCACCAGCTTCTTCATGCATCTGCTCCCCAAGAAAACACGCCTTGGCCTCGTCACATACGACAACGACGTCGTTAGCGTCGTGCGTCTGACGAGTAAACTACCAGCCTTCGCCCGCTTTGTTGGCAAGCTGCAGATTCACCGAAACCCGAAGAATAAGACCTATTGCGAAGGCGTCGACAAAGGCCTTGAGCGTGCGCTCCGTCGCAAAGATTTAGGTTGGCTTCAAAAGACCTTCAAGACCATTGTCATCCTCGGAGACGCTCCTCCCCACCTCCCTGATCGCCCCAAATCAGTACTCTTAGCGAAAGGCGCGGCGGCCTCGAACATTCTTGTCAATGCGATCATCGCCAAGCCGCCGAAGCTTGTTCCTGGCGCGGATCCAGTTGGCCCTATGAAAGACATTGCCAGAGCAGGGCAAGGACTCGCTGTGGAGCTCACCGATCCAGAGGAGCTTATCACTCGCCTCTTGGTCGTCAGTTTTGGGCCCAAATACGAAAAAGACTTAAAGCGTTTTGTCGAGGCTTATCGGGCTATCACCGCCAAAGCACCTGTCAAGTAATCAAAGCAATCTCTAGAGAGAGGACGAGTCCGCGTGACTGCCAGGATTCTCGTCGTCGACGATGAAATCGCGATGCGTATGGGCCTTCAACAG